>JBOHST010000038.1:0-3559 GCA_050733375.1 Gemmatimonadales bacterium | reverse complement strand
TCCTCTACCTCTTCCTGGACGGGCTCTACGAGCCGCTCCGCACCCACGGGATCACGCGGGAAGCGGTACTCTGCGCCTGGGCCATTACGACGAGCGGGCACAAGGTGTTAGTCCACCTCGCGCTCGGCAGCCGGGAGAGCCACGATGACTGGCTCGGCTTCCTGCGGGATCTCGTGCGTCGCGGCCTCCCGGTGCCGCTCGCGATCACGACGGACGGCGCGCCCGGGCTGCTCCAGGCCGTGAGCGCGGTGTGGCCGAAGAGTTTGCGGCTGCGGTGCTGGGCGCATCGGATGCGGAACATCTTGGCGAAAGTGCCCGAGTCCTTGCACGACGCCGTGCGGGCCGAGCTCCTCGCGATCCGGGATGCTGCGACCCCGGACGCGGGCCGGCTCGCGGCTGCGGCCTTCCTGGAGCGCTGGGGCCGGGAGCTGCCGAGCGCCGCGGCCTGTGTCAGCGAAGATCTCGAGGCGCTGCTGGCGGTGCACCGGCTGCCCTGGCGGCACCGGAAGTTCGTGCGGACGACGAACCTGATCGAGCGCGCCTTCGTCGAAGAACGCCGGCGCACGAAGACGCTGCCGCGCTTCTTCACCGAGAAGAGTTGTCTCAAGCTCGTGTACGCGACGCTGATCCGCGCCGCCACCCGCTGGCAGCGGATCGCGATCACGCGGCTCGAGCAGCAGCAGCTGGACGTGCTGCGCCGTGAGCTCGGCTGCGCGCTCGCGGAGGAGCAGCAGGTCGCCGTCGCCTGAGGTCGAGGAGGCTCACGCCGCGGAGACTTTTACAGAGGAATTAGGACTTGACCACCCGCCCATTCGCGCCCCGGGGCGCTCAAGGGCATGGCTACACAGCCCCCCACCACCGCTCGCTGCGCCCACGCGCCCCTCGTGCCCACAACACCCCAACACTCGCCGTCTTCGCCCGGTAGGTATCAATAGAGGCCAGCCCGTACGTCCCGCTGCCCCATGAGACGCTTCGCCCCGTTCCGGAGTACCTAAGTAAGAGGGGCTCGCACGCCGTCCCCTGCCGCTTCGGAGCATTGGTCGGGCACGGTGACCCCCGTCGGGGACTATTTCTAAGTGAGGGGACTCATCTCGGTGCCTCCCCGCCGTGACACGCTCGACCCCATGCGCGACTACTTGTAGGTGGAGGGGGTCCACACGCGAGCCACCCGCTTCCTTGGAGCGTCCATGCCCACCACCGGCCGTCGCACGGCCACCAAGCTCCTCCGGCTCCACCCCGACGAGCTCGCGCGGATCACCGCGCGCGCCGAGGCCTGCGGCCTGAACCCGGCGCGCTTCATCCGCGAGACGGCTCTCGGGGCGATGCCGAAGGCCCGGCACCACGCGGATACCGACCGGCTGCTTCGCGCGCTGGGTCGCCTCGGCCGGCAGCTCGAACAGGCCGCGCGGCGTGCCCGGTCGAGTGGGAACGCCGAGCTCGCCGACCAGATCGCAACGGCCCTGGGTGGCCACGGCGCGCTCGTGGCCGAAGTGGTCGCCCTCAGAGGGCCCCACCGTCGCGTGGCGATCACCACCACGCCTCAAACGACGGGAGCATGGCGCCGGTGCGCACGCAGAAGCCCGCTGGCGAACGGGCGGGCTAAGCCCTTAGGCGACCAGCTCACGATCGATTTCGATCCCGCCGGCGTCGCAGGGTCGGCCCGACTGCGAGTCGCGGCCGCCCGGTCACACGCGAACTAGCGGCAGAAGCAAGGACCTGGGAAGAACGATGCAAAGCCTCGTGCAGACCCGGAGACTCGAAGAGCGCCTGCGTACTCTGGTCACGTCATGGCGCCTGCGAGCCGAGCCATTCGCCGACCACCACTGCGATGCGGTCGCGGCGGTCTACCGGCTCCTGGCGAGCGAGGTAGAAACGGAGCTCCGCGCATGGGACAGTGAAACCCTGCCGATCCAGGACGCAGCCGCTGAGAGCGGATACTCTGCCGAGCACTTACGTCGACTCGCGAGAGGTGGTAGAATCCTGAGCGAGCGGGGTAAGGGAGCGAAGAGTCATCTCCGCGTACGACGCGAGTCTCTCCCCGCCAAGACTGAGCTAGCTTCGAGCCGCACCGCTGAAGTCGTCTCAGTCTACAATCCAGACGAGGACGCCCGGGACATCGCCAAACGGCTAGGAGGCAGCAATGCCTAAGCTGTGGCGGGAATCCTTGGGTGAGCGCGGGTGCCGGGTGATGTTGTTCGAGAGGACACCTGGCGGCCCGATCTATCGCGAGGTCCGGGTCGGAGGCCGGCGAGTCGCGGCGCAGCGGAGTATGGGTCACCGCGACCGAGAACGAGCGAAGGCTGAGGCGTTCACGCTCTTGGCGTCGCTGAAAGCTCGACGAGCACCCCTGACTAGCGGCCATGTCACCCTCGCGACGCTCTTTGACAAATACGACGGATCACCAGCCTTTCGCGCGAAGAAGGTGAGGACCCAGGCGGAGGATCGCCGGAAACTCGAACAGGTGATGGGTTTCCTGGGCCGGGATCGGGATGCGACGACGATTGGTCCTTCGGACGTGCAGCGCTACGTCGAAGCCAGGATGTCTGGGCAGTGCGGCGCGAGCGGTAAGCCGGTGCGAGCACGGGCGGTGGCCGCAGACCTCGTGGCCCTGAACATCATGCTCAATTGGGCAACCCGCGAGCGCAAAACAGACGGGACACCGTTGTTACCGCATAACCCGATGCGCGGCATCCGGCTCCCAGCAGAGAAGAACCCCCGACGGCCAATTGAGACGTACGACCGGTATCTCAAATTGATGCGGGTAGCTGGCGAAGTGGATTGGCGCTTGCCGTTGGCGCTTACCTTGGCCGAGTCAACCGGCCAGCGAATCAGCGCGATTCTCCACTTGCGGCGCGAGGATCTCGCACTCGAGCGGCTGCCGTATGGATGGGTACAGTTCCGTGCCGAGCATCAGAAGAACGGTTGCGACCACTGGGTGCCGCTGACCAAGAACACAGCACGGTTGTTTCGACGGCACATGCGGGCTTTGCGCGGTGACGCAGCGTGGTTGTTCCCCGCCGACAAACAGCCGACCCAGCCAGTGGATCGATGGTTGATGAGCAGACGCCTGCGCGCGGCGTATCAGAGGGCCGGGCTCAAGCCGCTAAGCGGTGGGTTGTGGCATCCGTTCCGGAGGAAGTTCGCCACGGAGCGGAAGCACCTCCCGCTGCGGGATGTGGCGGCGGCCGGCGGATGGAAAGAGCCGCGCACATTGCTGGAGTGCTATCAGCTGGCCGACAACGCCACGCTGCAGGGGGTCGTGCTTGGGGCCCCGAAGCTTTTTCCCGACGGCCTGAGGGCAGTTACTCCAAGTGTTACTCCAACCTCTAGGACACGTACCACGCACGGAAGGCGGAAGTCTAGATTAGAGAAGGCAGTACCGGTTTTCGGGACGTAGCGCAGCCCGGTAGCGCACCTGAATGGGGTTCAGGGGGTCGCGGGTTCAAATCCCGCCGTCCCGACTGAGTGAAGATCAAGCTCTACAGCGACTTCTGCTGTGGGGCTTTTTCTTCGGCTGCACCCCGTGTTGTGAGTTCTGTTGTGAGTCTAGGATTTGAAG
>JBOHST010000037.1:0-3172 GCA_050733375.1 Gemmatimonadales bacterium | reverse complement strand
GTTTTCACGCCGGCCGTTGCCGTCTTCGTCGTAATACTCGTAGTAGCCGTAGCGGTAGCCGTAGCGGTCCTCGAGATGGTTCACGTCGGTGAGCACGGTGCCCACCACCCGCGCGCCCAGTCCCTTCATCTCCTCCACCGACTGCGCCAGCGCCTCGCCGTGCGTCATCCCCATGCGGGCGACCAGGATCACGCCGTCGACCTGGGTGCCGAGCACCGCGGCGTCGGTGACGACGCACAACGGCGGCGTGTCCAGCACCACCGCGTCGTAGCGCTCCGCCAGCGTCACGAGCAGCGACCGCATCGCCACCGAGCCGAGCAGCTCCGCCGGATTGTCCACGGCCACGCCCGCCGGGATGAACGAGAACGTCCCGGAGTGATTGGGGAGTGGAATATCGCGCAGCGCCTGCTCCAGCGGCGCCGTCCCCCTCAACAGGTTGCTCAGCCCCGGGGCCCGCTCGGTGTGCAGCACCTTGTGCAGCACCGGGCGGCGCTGGTCGGCGGCGACGAGCACGGTGCGCAGTCCCTGCTCGGCGAGGGTGATCGCCAGGTTCACCGCCGTCGTCGTCTTGCCGTCCATCGGCTCGGCGCTCGTGACGACGATGGTCTTCAGCTCTTTCTTCGACCCGTTGGTCGCGAAGGCCACGTTGGTACGGAGCGCCCGATACGCCTCGGCGGCCGGGCTGCGCGGCGAATGGTGCAGCACCAGCCGTCCCTCGATCTGCTTGGCGATCCCTTTCCGGAAACCGCGCTCGACGCGGATGCGGGGGATCGCCGCGAGCAGCGGCAGCTCGGTGAGCCGCACCAGCTCTTCGCGCGAGCGGACGCGGGTGTCGCTGCTCTCGCGCGCCAGCGCCACCAGGGCGCCGCACAACAGCGACAGCGCGCCGCCGAACAGCAGGTTGAATAGCCGCCGCGCGCCGACGGGCGTCGCCGGCGTCATCGCCCGGTCGATGAGCTGCACGTTGGCGATCTCCATGGTTTCGGAGATCCGCGACTCCTGGAGCCGCGTCTGCAGCATGGTAAAGAGCTGGGTGTTGAGTTCCACCTGCCGGTTGAGCCGCGCGTATTGCAGCTGCACCTCGGGCACCCGCGCCAGACGGGCGTCGGAGAGGGACACGGTCTCGTTCAGGGCGACGGCGCGGCCCTCGAGCGCCTGGAGCGTCGAGCCGGCGAGCGCGGCGAGCCTGGCCCGCGACTCGCGGATGGTGCGCTCGACGTTCACCACGTCGGGATCGGCGGCGGTGCGCCGCGTCATCAGCTGGGTGCGTTCCGCTTCGGCGTTCAATATCTGCTGCACCAGGGCGCTGATCGCCTGGTTCTGGGCCAACGTCGGCGCGCCCATGAGCGTGGCCCAATCGACGGGGTGCTCCGCCGGCTGCTGCAAGCGCCGCACCAGGCTCTGCAGCTCGCGGCGCTCCGCGGCCAGCTCCTCCTTCTGAATCACGAGATCGGCGCGGCGGCGCACATCGTCCCCCGCCTGCGCTTCGGGATCGATCAACGCATGCTTGCGGCGAAATTGCTCCAATCCGCTTTCCGCCGCCGTTAGCGCGGCGCCGTACACCTCCACTTGCGTCCGGAGAAAGGCCACCGCCGCGCTGTACTGCTTTTTCTGCCCTTCGTTGCGCTGGCCGATGTAGGAGTCTGCAATGCCGTTCACGACTTCCGCCGCCAGGGCGGGATCGGTGCTTTGGTACGCCACGGACACGATTCCCGCGTTCGTCTGCGGACGGCTCACCCGGACACCCTGCCGCACCGCTTCCGCTGCTGCAGCCACCGATGTTACCGACAGCTCGATGTGTCGCGGGGCGTGGGGGGTGGCGCCGAGCGGCAGCGGCTCGATCTCCAGGCCGGCCGCCGCCAGCGGTGTGCCGTACGCGCCACCGATCGTGTGACCGTCCGGAGTCGTCACGGTGAACACCGTCGTGTCGCGCTGTACCAGGTAGCTGCCGGGCGCGGCGTCACGCGACAGCCGGAGGATGCCGAACAGGTTTCCGCGCGGCTCGCCCTTCGGCTGCACGATCGTCGCGCGCAAGCCGAGCGAGTCCACCACACCTTCGGCGACGGAGCGGCTGCGCAGGATCTCCATCTCCGTTTCGATGGTGGACGGGCCCGACAGCGCGGCGAACACATCGGTGGCAGGAGCGGCTTTCTGCTCGGCGAGCCGAATGGTGGCGCGCGCTTCGTACACGGGCCGCTGCCGCTGCACCATGTAGACCGTAACGGCGACCCCCAGCAGCGTCGTGACGGCAAGCCACGCTGCCTGTCGTCTCAGCGCGGCGCTGACGCTCCGCAGGGAAAACGCCGGTAATTCTTCGCCGTCACGACGACTCATCGCGCTGCTCCCGACTCGCAAGAGAATGACCCAAGTGAGGTTATACCACTTGCGCCGGCGCTCCGCAACCCATGACGACCGGTAGGACTAGGGCTGACAGCGAGTTGAGCCTTGACGGAAACTCACTGGACCTGTCCCTTTGCATCCTCTCCCCGCACCGGGGAGTCGAAACGAGGGCAGATAATCGTGCTGGACGCACCGCTGAGCGGCTCGATCTTCATCTTCGCCTTCTTGGGCGCGGCGGCGCTGAGCCTGGTCCTCACGCCCCTCGTGCGGCGCCTCGCGGTCGCCCGCGGCGTGCTCGACCAACCCGATCCTCGCAAGGTCCATGTCGGGGCGGTGCCTCGCTGGGGCGGCGTCGCCGTCGGCTGCGCCGTGGCGCTCGCGGTTGCCGCGGTGTTTGTCGCGAGTCCCGGGCTGCGCACTGCGCTCTTCTCAGGTAGCGCGGTCGGACGCTGGGCCGCGCTCGCGGCCGGATCGCTCGTCATTCTCATCGCGGGCATGGTGGACGATGCGCGCGGGCTCCCCGCATGGTTCAAGCTGGGACTCGAGATTGCTGCCGCGACACTAGTCGTCCTCGCGGCGCCGTTCCCCCACGCCGTGGCCTTCGGCCCCACCACTGCACCACACGAAATCGGCGCCCTCGGTGCGGTGTTCGCCGTCCTGTGGATCGTAACACTCACGAACGCCGTCAACATGACCGATGTCGTGGACGGCGTCGCGGGCGGGCTGGGCGCCATCGCCGCCCTCGCGCTGGGGCTCGTCGGGATCGCGCTCGGCCGTGTGGTCGCCTCGATCGTGTTGCTCGGACTCGCCGGGGCGCTCCTCGGATACCTGC
>JBOHST010000036.1:0-3159 GCA_050733375.1 Gemmatimonadales bacterium | reverse complement strand
GTGTGAACCTGCGCAGGCACCCGGCCCGGGCACCCCCACAGTTCTTGGCCTTTGATGGTCGTGGCAGCCTAACGAAACGCGCATAAGCTGCGGCGCCCCAAACGTCCACAAAACAACGAGTGAACTCGCGCCGTCAGCTTCATGCGCATGTTAGAGCGCCGCGGCAATCTCCTCACCCCCAAAGAGCCTCCCTTGGTATCGCGCCTCGCTGGGCGCGGCACGGGGTTCGCTGCTGCACCGAATGCTCACGCCCTGAGAGAACTATCGCTGAGATGGTTGGTCCGCACCGGCAACTCGAGTTGGTGGTGAGTCGAGTGCCAGGTAACCCACCTGCGAGACCCCACAATCATTGGTTTGGTCATGGCGCTCTAACATGCGCATGAAGCTGACGGCGCGAGTTCACTCGTTGTTTTGTGGACGTTTGGGGCGCCGCAGCTTATGCGCGTTTCGTTAGGCCGCGGAGAGCCTCCGATGCGGTTTTTCTTGTACACGTACGCGGTTCCAGAGAACTGGGCCATCACCCGGCGTGCCGGAGTTTTCGGCACGAAGAAGGACCGCACCGGCCTCCCATCGAAGGTCCGACATCTTCGCCGTGACGACCTGATCCTCATCCGCGACGGGACCAAGGAGCAGCTGCAGTTCTTTGGTTGCTGTCGCGTGTGCGGCGACGTCTTCGATCATGACAAGTATTCGCCATTCCGTGACTTCCTCTGGCAGGAGGAGATCACACACCAGCGCGTCATTTATCCGCTCCGTGTTCCGGTTGACACGAAAGATGTTCCTAAACTCTCCCTCGAGGCCATTAGTTGGGTATCTCTTGACACATTGGGCTTCCGCAATACGAAGGGACTACCCATTCAAGGTCCACGGGCCTGGGCGAAGAAGCTCATCGGAAATTTCGTCGAACGTTCGGACGAGGTGGAGGCATTCTCGCGCCTCGTCGGCCTCTCCGCGGCCTAACCAGCGCATGAAGCTGTCGGCCCGCGGCGGCCGCTCGGTAGGGAACTGGTTTGTCTTGATTGCGGCCGCCGCAGGCCGCAGCTTATGCGCGTTTCGTTAGGCAGCCCGGCTTGACCACTATGATCACACGAGCCCTTCAATTCGTGCTGACCGGACTCATCGTCGCGTGCGGTGGTGAGAAGTCACCGTCTCGCCCAACTGAGGATGCCGCCGCAGCTGCAACAACCACTGAGCTTGGGAAGGAGGCCGGCCCCGTGGTAACACACCCCACGCCCACGGATCCGAGTCGCACGGCAGCCCTTATCGCGGCGGTGATGCTCCGCTTTGCACAGCAGGACAGCAAGGGCGTTATTACTGACGCGTCTGGCGGGACGACGTACCTCATCCTCCCGGACGGCCCTCGCTTCAGAGATGGCGACCTCATTGACTGGCTTGAACGAGCACCAAAACCGCTTTTCGCGGTTCCCGCATACATCCGCGGCATGATTGCGGCCTGGCCGGCCGTTGCCGGCTCACAGATCAGACACGACTTGGCGAATCAGCAGAACGTCATCGCCGAGTTTCAGGCGACACATCACCTGTCGGAAACCACAGTTATCATGCTCAAGACGGGCACGGAGACCGTTTCGTTCCCCCTGTCACACCTCAAGGTGTGGGCGGCCAACTACGTGGCCTCTGTGGGATGGAATGTCCGCCCGCCTCAAGACGGCGCCCCCACGCGACTTATGTTGATCATCCCAGGAGGGAGACGGTCACCCGAATAGTGATCCCGCGACCTTCGCAACCATCACTGCCGGGCTGCCTAACCAGCGCATGAAGCTGACAGCCTGTGGCCGCCGCGTGAAGCGGAAGGAATCTTTTATTGTCTGCGGCCGCCACAGGCTGCAGCTTATGCGCGTGTCGTTAGGCGCCAACAAAGCAATCCGGGAATGGCTATGATTCCTGAACTTCCGGCTGCGGTGCCCGAAATCCCAGTCTCGGATATCACGGCAGCCGCGGCATACTATCGCGACCATCTAAGCTTCAGCCTAGACTGGGCTGCTGCGGACATCGCACTGGCCGGCGTCTCGCGGGACGACTGTCGGCTATTCCTCGCCGGTCCCCCATTCCGCGAGGAACGCGGCAATGTCAGTCCCGTTTTGACGTGGCTCAATCTGAGCAGCAAAGCCGAGGTTGACGATCTACATCAAGCCTGGCGTGGAACCAAAGCCATTTTGCTGTCCGCACCCGAATCGAAGTCCTGGGGCCTTCACGAGTTCACCGCCGCAGATCCCGACGGCAACTTGTTCCGGGTGTTTTACGACTTCGCGACGCCTGAGCGCGAGCGTGCCAGGTCCCCGGCGCCTTGAGATTGCTTCGGCCGCCGATCGCGCCAATTCTAGCATCCGTGGCTGAGGTCCAGCCGGGGAGGTACGCCGCGTTGGCGCCTAACCAGCGCATGAAGCTGACAGCCCGCGGCGGCCGCGTGATAGGGAACGAGTCGGTCTTGGCTGCGGCCGCCGCAGGCCGCAGCTTATGCGCAATTCGTTAGACCGCGCCAAATCACGAGCGCCATGAAGCCACTCTTCTCGGTTCACGCTGGCGAGTACTTAGCAGGCTCGCACATCGAACGCCACTTTCGACGTGTGAACGTGTGGGTGCCTGCCAAGGATACTGGAATCGACCTACTGGTTTCAGACAGATCCAATCGCCGCTCTGTCTCGCTTCAAGTAAAGTTCTCGAAGGATTGGTTGGTTACAGACTTGGGACCGGAGTTTCAGCGGGCCCTCAGGGCATGCGGCTGGTGGACCCTCAACCGGGACAAGTTAAAGAGGTCGGTGGCCGACTACTGGGTCTTCGTCCTGCAAGGCTTCGCCAGCCGAAGCATGGACTTCGTAGTAGCCCCGCACCGTGAACTGTTGCGGCGTTTGGAACGCATTCACGGCCGGCAGAAGGTAATCCAGACGTATCTGTGGATCACCGACAACAACCGCTGCTGGGAGACTCGAGGCTTGAATAAGACCGACCAGCTTCGCATCGCGAGCGGACTTTTCGCCGATGGGTCGAGGGACTTCACCGACTGGCTCAATGCATGGTCGCCGGTCGCTCGCTTGAACCGGTAGCTGGTGAGCAACCGGGAACATAGCTGACAGAATGTCCGGGGACATGGTTAACACTTTTTCTTGAGGGAGGGGGCCCCGGTGATGGTGTGGGTAGGTT
>JBOHST010000035.1:0-12196 GCA_050733375.1 Gemmatimonadales bacterium | reverse complement strand
CTGCACATGGCGTTCGCGAGCGGGACGGTGGCGCACATCCAGCTGTCCTGGCTCGACCCCCACAAGGAACGGAAGCTGACCGTGGTCGGTGACAAGAAAATGGTGGTCTTCGACGATATGGAGCCGCGCGAAAAGCTGCGCATCTACGATAAGGGCGTCACGCGGCCCCCGGAGTACGTCTCGTGGGGCGAGAGCCTTGCCATCCGCGAGGGCGACATCTTCATACCCAAGATTTCCAACGTAGAGCCTCTCGCCGCCGAGCTCGCGCACTTCGTGCGCGTGGTTCGGGGCGCGGAGGCCCCGCGCGCGGGCGCCGCCGACGGCGTCCGCGTCGTTCGTGTGCTCGACGCTGCCACTCGCTCGCTTGCGGGCGGAGGAACCCCGATCTCTCTATGACTGCTTCGCAACCTCCCACGGCCGCGCTGTTGGCCAAGGCCCGCGACCGTTCGGCGGTGTTCGGCATCGTCGGGCTGGGCTATGTCGGTCTGCCGCTCGTGATGGAGCTGGTGCGCGTGGGCTATCGCGTACTGGGCTTCGACATCAGCACGCGCGTCGTGGACGGCCTCAACGCCGGTCGTTCCCACATCAAGGACATCGACAGCGCGGCGGTCGCGCGGGCGGTCAAGGACGGGATGTTTTCGGCCACGACCGACCTCTCGCGGCTCTCGGAGCCCGACGTGATCTCCATTGCCGTCCCCACGCCCCTCTCGAAGACCAAGGACCCGGACGTGAGCTATGTGCTCTCGGCGACCGAGTCCATCAAGAAGACCTTGAGGCGGGGCCAGCTCGTCATCCTCGAGTCCACGACCTATCCCGGCACGACGCGCGAGCTGATGCTGCCCGCCCTCGAGAGCACGGGCCTCAAGGTTGGCGAGGACTTCTTTCTGGCGTTTTCGCCGGAACGGGTGGATCCCGGCAACCCGACGTACAACACTCGGAACACGCCCAAGGTGGTCGGCGGCATCACCGAGCACTGTTTGGCGGTCACGTTGGCGTTGTACCAGCCGGCGATCGAGCGACTCGTCCCGGTGTCGTCCACCGAGGCGGCCGAGCTGGTGAAGATTCTTGAAAACACGTTCCGCAGTGTGAACATCGGGCTCGTCAACGAGATGGCGATCGTGTGCGACAAGCTGGGCGTGGACGTGTGGGAGGTCATCGATGCCGCGTCGACCAAACCGTTCGGGTTCATGAAGTTCACGCCGGGCCCGGGGGTGGGAGGGCACTGCATCCCGCTCGATCCACACTACCTCGCCTGGAAAATGCGCACGCTCAACTATCGCACCCGGTTCATCGAGCTGGCGGGCGAGATCAACGCCGAGATGCCCGAGTACTGGGTGGCGCGCGTCGCCGACCGGCTGAACGAACAGGGCAAGGCGGTGCGCGGCAGCAAGGTGCTGGTGCTGGGCGTCGCCTACAAGAAAGACATCGACGACATCCGTGAGAGCCCGGCGCTCGACGTGATCCGTCTGCTCGAGCGGCGTGGCGCGGTCGTGACCTACCACGATCCGCACGTCAAGCGGGTGCATGAAGACGGCGTCGACCTGTCCACGGTCTCGCTCACCGGCGAGACCCTGCGGGCCGCCGACTGCGTGGTCGTCGTCACCGATCACTCGGGTGTGGACTACGGTCTGGTCGCGCGCGAGGCGAAGGTCGTCGTGGACACCCGGCACGCGTTACCGACCGAGTCTCGGAGGCGCGTATGAAGCTCTGCGTCGTGGGCACCGGGTACGTCGGGCTGGTCGTGGGCGCCTGTTTCGCCGAGACGGGCAACGACGTGTTGTGCGCGGATGTCGATGCGGGGAAAATTGCCCGGCTCAAGGAAAATCAGCTCCCGATCTACGAGCCGGGCCTGGAGCCGCTCGTGGTGCGGAACCAGCGCGATGGCCGCCTCCGGTTCACCACCGACGTGCCGGGGGCGATCGAGGCCGCGGACGTCGTGTTGATCGCCGTGGGGACGCCCCCCGACGAGGATGGCTCGGCCGACCTGCAGCATGTGATCGCCGTGGCGCGCACCATCGGCCAGCACATGAACCGACCGAAGGTGGTCGCCACGAAGAGCACCGTGCCGGTGGGCACCGCGGAGCTGGTGCGGGCCGAAATCGCCAAGCACACTCGCACGCCGTTCCACGTCTGCTCGAACCCCGAGTTCCTGAAGGAAGGCGCCGCGGTCGACGATTTCATGAAACCCGATCGCGTGATCGTGGGCGTGGATCACGAGGAGTCGCGGCGCGTGTTCGAGGAGCTGTACGGTCCCTTCGTGCGCACCGGCAACCCGCTGATCTTCATGGACATCCCGTCGGCGGAAATGACCAAGTACGCCGCCAACGCCATGCTGGCCACGCGGATCACGTTCATGAACCAGATCGCCCAGCTGTGCGAGGCGGTGGGGGCCGACGTCAGCCTGGTGCGCAAGGGGATCGGCTCGGATCACCGTATCGGATCGGCGTTCCTGTTTCCGGGGCCGGGGTACGGCGGCTCCTGCTTCCCGAAAGACGTGAAGGCGCTGGTGCGCACCGCGAAGGGCAAACAGGTGTCGCTCGGCGTGCTGCAGGCCGTGGAAGACGGGAACGACCGCCAGAAACGCGTGTTGTTCGAGAAACTGTCTCGCCATTTTGACGGCAAGCTCAAGGGGCGCACAGTCGCCGTCTGGGGCCTTGCCTTCAAGGCCGAAACCGACGACGTGCGGGAGAGCCCGGCGTTGGTGTTGATCGAATCGTTGCTCACCGCCGGCGCAACCGTCCGCGCCCACGATCCCGCCGCCATCGACACGGCCAGGCGGCTGTTGGGCGAGCGGGTGACCTACGTCGAACACGCGTATGAGGCCCTTGCCGGGGCCGACGCCTTGGCGATCGTCACCGAATGGCGCGAGTACCGCAATCCGGACTTTGCGCGGATCAAGCAGTCCCTGGGTCGCGCCCTGATCGTCGACGGCCGGAACCTGTACGAGCCTGCGCGCCTGGCCCAGCTCGGCTTTACCTACGATTGTATCGGCCGCCCGCTCGCATGCGCATCCTCGTAACCGGGGCCGCCGGCTTCCTCGGATCGCAGCTGTGCGACCGCTTGCTGGCGGATGGCCATCGGGTGATCGGGATGGACAATTACATCACCGGTACGCCGGCCAACCTGGCGCACCTCCGGCATCAACCGGCATTCCAGTTCGTCCGGAACGACGTCACGACCTTCATCGAGGTGGAAGGGCCGCTCGACGGGGTGATGCATTTCGCCAGCCCGGCGAGTCCGGTGGACTATCTGGAGCTGCCGATCCAGACGCTCAAGGTCGGCTCGCTCGGCACCCATAAGGCGCTGGGCCTCGCCCGCGCCAAGGGAGCGCGGTTCCTCCTCGCGTCCACCTCCGAAGTGTATGGCGACCCGCTCGTCCACCCGCAGCCTGAGAGCTACTGGGGGAACGTCAACCCGGTGGGCCCGCGCGGCGTGTACGACGAAGCCAAGCGCTTCGCCGAGGCGCTGACCATGGCCTATCATCGGTATCACGCCGTCGACACGCGAATTGTGCGCATCTTCAACACCTTCGGGCCACGGATGCGCCCCCACGACGGGCGCGTGGTGTCGAATTTCATCATGCAGGCATTGCGCGGCGAGCCGCTCACCGTGTACGGCGACGGATCCCAGACGCGTTCGTTCTGCTACGTGGACGATCTGGTCGAAGGCATCGTCCGGCTGTTCGAGCGGGGGACGCCCGAGCCGACCAACATCGGCAACCCAGGCGAGTTCACGGTCCGGCAGCTCGCCGACCACGTGCTCGCGCTCACGGGGAGCCGGAGCGAAATCGTCCATCGGCCATTGCCGGAGGATGACCCCCGGGTACGCCAGCCGGACATCGGCCGGGCGAAGGAGCTCCTGGGGTGGGAGCCCTGCGTCCCGCTGGATGAAGGGCTCTCCCGGACCATCGCCTATTTCCGCGAGGTGCTCAAGGGATGAGCCGACTACTGGTCACCGGCGCGGCCGGATTCATCGGGTCCCACCTGTGCGAAGCGTTGCTCGCGGCCGGCCACGAGGTGGCTGGCATGGACAACTACGATCCGTTCTATGCGCGCGCCGTAAAGGAGCGGAACCTGGCCGGTCTTCGCGGTCGCCGCGGCTTTCAGTTTACCGAGAGTGACGTGGTGCGCGATCCACTGCCCCTCGACGGCGTGGAGGCGATCATCCATCTTGCCGCCCGGCCCGGCGTCCAGCCCTCGCTCGATGATCCCGCCTCGTATATGGAGACGAACGCTACCGGGACGGCTCGGCTGCTCGACCAGGCGCGCCGCGCGGGTGTCACGCGCGTGGTGTTCGGGTCGTCGTCTTCCGTGTACGGTGAGTCGACGCCCCCGCCGTTCGGCGAGGACGCCGTAGCGGACACGCCGATTTCACCCTACGCGGCGAGCAAGCGCGCGGGGGAGCTCGAGTGTCGGGTGTTCAGCCACCTCTATGGGACTCGCATTGCCTGCTTGCGGTTTTTCACGGTGTACGGGCCACGCCAGCGGCCGGACCTCGCCATCCACCGCTTCACGGCGCGGATCCTCGCCGGCCAGCCAATTCAGATGCGGGGGGACGGTTCGAGCGCGCGGGATTACACGTATGTTTCCGACGTGGTGGATGGGATCCTGGCTTCGCTCGCATGGACTGCGCGGGCCGGCGCCAACGGCGCCGAGCCGTGGCGCGTGTTCAATCTGGGCGGCGGGGGGCGCGTGCGCCTCGATCGATTGATCGCGCTGATCGGCGCGGCGGCGGGCCGCGAGCCGGTCATCGAACGCGGGGCCGACCAGCCGGGCGATGTGTCGCTCACGGCAGCAGATTTGCGTCGCGCGGAGCGCGAGCTTGGCTACCAACCCAAGGTGGGGATCGAGGAGGGGATCCGTCGGTTCGTCTCCTGGTACAAGGAAGCTCATGGACGCGAGCCCTGAACGCCGGGTCGATCAGGCGCGCGAGCGCTTCCAGCTGCAGGATTACTACGGCGCGATCCATTTCCTCGAAGAAATCGTCGCCATCGGTCACGCGTACGCCGACGCCGAGCACATGTTGGGACTGTCCTATTCCCTGGTGGGACAGGCGGAAACAGCGCTGGCCCACCTGGATCGCGCGCTCGAGCTCAATCCACAATACGTCGAGGCGCTGGTGCATCGCGCGCTGGTGCTCAATGACCTCGGGCGCGAGCTGGAGGCCACCGAGTCCTTGCGCCGGGCCGGGCAGATCGGCGGGAAGTCGCGCCTCGGCTTCCCCAACCACCTGGCGGCCAAACTCGCGAACCTCCACGCCCACCTCGCCGAGGCCTACGTCGAGGCCGGCGGCATGCGCGAAGCGATCGGACAGTACCAGGCCGCGCTGGCGCTCGGTCCCGAATTCCACGACCTCCGCTACAAGCTGGGCCGGCTGCTGCTGCAAGCTGGGCGCGTGCTCGAAGCACGCGAGCAGTTCGAGATCATCGTCCGCTCGCGTCCCAACTTTCTCGATGCCGCCGCGATGCTCGGCCTCGCCAGTTATTTGAGCGGCGACGGTCTCTCGGCGCGCGTGGTGTGGGAGGACTGCCGTCGTCGCCGCCCCGAGGATCCGCGCGTCGAAGCCTACCTGGCGATGTTGGACCGGGGCGATCCGATCACCGTCCAGACTGATCCGGCGCCGCGTGGGCCCGGGCGCCAACGTACCCTGTGATGCGGCGCCTGGATCTGGTGGTGCTGGCGGCGCTTGCGTGCGCCCGGACGGCGGCCGATCACGAGGTGCTGGGTGATCGCGAATATGCGACCGCCGCCTACGCTGATGCCCTCGCGGAATACCAGCTCGGCTTGAACGCCGGCCGCGGCAAAGCGGATCTGCATGCCAAAGCAGCCGCGGCGGGCCTGCATACCGGAGACTTCATTCTCGCCGCCGAGCAGTACCGGGAGCTCGCCCGGGCAGACCCGACCCGCGCCGAGGAGGCGGCGGACGGGCTGGAACGCGCGGCCCGTGGAGCCGTCGCCGCCAATGACCGGGTCGCGCTGGCGGATGCCCTGCTGGCGCTGCGCGAGATCGCCCCGAGCCGGCCCCTCGGTCCCTATGCGCGGGTCGTCGCGCTCGACGCCGCGGCGGCGGGGAACACCGTCGACGCCCTGGCGTACCTGCCGTCGGCGATCGCCAGCGCCCCCGATGCCCGCAGTGCCGATTCGCTGCTGTTCGTCTATGGGTTGGCGGCGGCGATGGCACGGGATTGCGCCACGGCTACGGTCGTGTTCCAAGGAGTGCTGCGTCGCGAACGCCAACCGGTGGTGCAGGATGCGGCTCGGGAAGGCGTTGCCCGCTGCGCGTTGTCGCGCGGGGAGGCGGCGCTCGCCGCGGGGCGCCCGATCGATGCCGAGGAGTGGTTCCGCCGGGCGGCGACGCCCGGTGCGGCGGTGGAGGTGATGCGAGCCGCCTACCTTGGACTGGGCGATGTGGCGCTTGCCCGCGGCGATGTCGCCGGCGCCGTCGATCTGTATCAACAGGCGCTCGCCGGCGGAATGCCGGGCGACTCCCTGGCCCAGCGCGCGCAAGAGAAGCTCAACGCCGTCGGCAAGCCCGATAGCGCCCTGGCGCCGGTGCAACCATGAGGACGATGCGCGTTTTCCGACTGCTCCTTTCCGTCGCACTTGTCGCGTGCGGCCGCGGCACCCCGCCCGTCCCACCGGCGCCGGAGGTGCTCCTGACACGGGCCCGGACCCAGTTTCGGGCGGGCGATTTTGCCGAGGCGCAGCAAAGTCTCCGCCGCGTGATATTCGAGCTGTCCCCCAACGATTCGACCCTTCCCGAGGTCCACTACCTGCTGGCCGAGACGCAGTTTCAGGTGGGGCAGTACTCGGAGGCATCGGTCTCGTTTCGCCAGGTCGCCGACCAGTTCCCCGGAAGCGTGTACGCCCCGCTCGCGCTGTTGCGCGCCGGAGACGCGAACATGCGGCTTTGGCGCAAGCCCGAGCTCGATCCGACCTACGGCCAGACGGCGCTCGCGATCTACCAGGACTTGGTGGGTCGCTACCCCGATTCCCAGGCCGCGACGCGCGCGCAGTTGCACGTGCGCCAGCTCCGCGAGTGGTTCGCCGATAAGACCTACAAGAACGGGCTGTTCTATTTCCGGCGGCGTGCGTACGACTCCGGCATCATCTATTTCAAGGACGTGGTGGCGAACTACCCGGACACCCCCCGCGCGGCCGATGCTTTGCTGCGCCTCGCGGACAGCTACCGGGTGATCGGCTACCGCGAGGAGCTGCGGGAAACCTGCGCACACGTGCGCCGCTTTTACCCGCAGGTCCCCGGGCTCGAGCGGTCCTGCCCGCCGGACAGCGGCGTCGGCGCGCGCTGAGCGCGTGGACGCGTTGTTCGGCGGGTCGTTCGACCCCGTGCATCTCGGACATCTGGTGGTCGCCGAGACGGCGTGCGAGGCGCTGGGCGCGCGGGTGCGCTTGATGCCGGCTCGCGAGCAGCCGTTCAAGCACGCGACCCACGCAGCGTTGCCCGAGCAACGCGTCGCGATGCTGTCGCTCGCGGTGGCTGGGAACCCGCGCCTCGCGGTGGAAGACATCGAGCTGGGACTACCGGCGCCGTCGTACACCGTCCAATCGCTGCGGGCGCTCGCCCGACGGGAGCCGGGGAACCGGTTCACGTTACTGTTGGGGGCGGATGCGGCCCGGGACGTGCCGGCGTGGTACGAGGCGGAGGCGTTGCCGGGGCTGGCGGACGTCGTCGTCTTTGCTCGGCCCGGGACGGCCGTGCCGCCGCACCCCGTGTTCCGGCAGGTGATCGAAGTGCCGGCCGTGGACATTTCAGCGACGCTCGTCCGGCAACGTGTGGCTGAAGGTCGATCGATACGCTACCTGGTTCCCGACGCGGTGCGCGAGTATATCGCCGCGCACGGGCTGTACCGATAGTCGAGGGCGGATGGTTCACCAGCTGTTTACCAAGGTTTTCGGGACGCGCTTCCGGCGCGAAATGAAGCGGATCCGCCCGCTGGTGGACGCCATCCACCGGCACGAGGCGCGGCTCAAGGACCTTCCGGACACCGAGATCCAGGCGCAGACGGGCAAATTCCGGGCGCAGATCGCCGAGCGAACCGGCGCGCTCGCGGCCGACGTCGCCCGTCTGAAGCAGGAAAAGCACGACTGCCCCGATGCGGAGGAGCGGGCGCGCCTCTCCGACCGGCTGTTGGAAGCGGATCTGCGGTACGCGAAAGCGCTGCAGGCCGCGTTGGACGAGCTGATCCCCGAAGCGTATGCCACGGTGCGCGAGGGGTGTCGCCGGCTCCTCGGCTCGAAGGTCATGGTGACCGGGCACGAGCTTGCCTGGGACATGGTCCCCTACGACGTGCAGTTGATCGGCGGGATCGTGCTGCACCAGGGCAAGATCGCCGAAATGGCGACGGGCGAGGGGAAAACCCTCGTGGCGACGCTGCCGCTATACCTCAACGCTCTGCCGGGGAAGGGCGCGCACCTCGTCACGGTCAACAACTATCTGGCGCGGCGTGACTCGCAGTGGATGGGCCATCTCTTCATCTGGCTCGGCCTCAGCGTCGGCTGTATCGACGATACGCAGCCGTCCTCCCCCGAGCGCATCGCCGCCTACCGGTGCGACATCACCTACGGGACCAATAACGAGTTCGGATTCGACTACCTGCGCGACAACATGGTGTTCGCGCTGGAGCAGCGCGTACAGCGTGGCCATCATTACGCGATCATCGACGAAGTGGACTCGATCCTGATCGACGAAGCGCGCACCCCGCTCATCATTTCCGGTCCGGTGGGGGTGGAATCGGACGACAAGTATGGCCAGTACAATGCGCAGGTGGTCCAGCTGGTCCGCAAGCAGACGGCGATCACGAACGACCTCATCGCGCAAGCCGAGCCGCTGCTCGAGCACGAGAAGACCCAGTACGACGGCGCCAAGCTGCTCTACAAAGCCCGGCTCGGCACCCCGAAGAACAAACGCCTGCTCAAGCTTCTCAACGAGCAGGGCGTCAAAGCGCTGGTCCAGCGCGTCGACCTGGACCGTCTCGCCGACCGCAAGCTCCCCGCGCGCGAGCAAAAAATGCGCGACGTGGAAGACGACCTGTACTTCGTGATGGACGAGCGCGGCCACTCGGTGCACCTCACGGACCTGGGGGTCGAGGCGATGTCGCCCGGCGATCCGACCCTGTTCGTCGTCCCCGACATCTCCCAGGCGGTGCACCTGATCGACCGGGACGACAGCCTGACCCCAACCCAGAAGATCGAGCGCCGCCGCGCGGTCGAGGCGGAGTACGCGGCCAAGAGCGAGATTCTGCACATCATTCACAAACTGCTCCAGGCGCATGCGCTCTACGAGAAGGACGTGGAGTACGTCGTGCAGGACGGCCAGGTGTTCATCGTGGACGAGTTCACGGGGCGGCTGATGCCCGGCCGGCGGTGGGCCGAAGGATTGCATCAGGCGGTGGAGGCGAAAGAGGGCGTGACGGTGCGGGAGGAAACCCAGACGTTGGCCACCATCACGATCCAGAACTACTTCCGTATGTACGAGAAGCTCGCCGGCATGACGGGCACGGCCGAAACCGAGGAGACGGAGTTCTTCCAGATCTACAAGCTGGAGGTCGTGGTCATCCCGACCAACCGACCGGTGCGCCGGGTGGACAAACACGACCTCATATACAAGACGCGACGCGAGAAATACAACGCGGTGGTGGAAGAGGCGGAGCGCCAACATGGGCGCGGGCTGCCGGTGCTGGTGGGGACGGTGAGCGTGGACGTGTCGGAAACCCTGTCGCGCATGCTCAAGCGACGCGGCTTGAAGCACGAGGTGCTGAACGCGAAGTACCACGAGCGCGAAGCGGAGATCGTCGCCCAGGCCGGGCAGCCTGGATCGATCACGATCGCGACCAACATGGCCGGTCGCGGCACGGACATCAAACTCGGTCCGGGCGTGAAACGCTGCCAGGTGTGCGGCATCTACTCCCGCGGCGAGCCGGCGTTCGGCCAGCAGCTGGAGCGCGCCGACCTCACGACCGAAGAAATCACCAAGCTCGCCTGCAACGACGACCCGCCCTGCGGTCTCGTCATCATCGGCACCGAACGCCATGAGGCGCGTCGCATCGACCGCCAGCTGCGCGGTCGTTCCGGCCGCCAGGGCGATCCGGGGCAGAGCGTGTTTTTCCTCTCGCTCGAGGACGACCTGATGCGGCTGTTCGGGTCGGACCGTATCGCCGGCTGGATGGATCGGGGGGGCGCCGAAGAAGGAGAAGTGATCACCCATCCGTGGGTGACCGGCGCCATCAGTCAAGCGCAGAAACGCGTCGAGTTGCAGAACTTCCAGGCCCGCAAGCGGCTGCTCGAGTACGACGATGTGATGAACCAGCAGCGCGAAGTGATCTACTCATTGCGGCTGTTCGCGCTCGAGGGCGGGGAGGAGCTCAAGGCGGAAGCAGTCCGCATGGTGGATGCGGCGGTGCAGCGGTCGGTGGAAGAGCGCACCGCGGAGTTCAAGGACGCCGCCGATTGGGACCGCGACCTGATCGAAACGGAGCTGCTCCAGAAGTATCTGCTCTCTGTTCCCGGCCTGACCGACCCGGCCAAGGTGAAAGACCAGGTCGACTTGGAGCGCGCCGCGGTGCAAGCCGGTCGCGACGCGTTCGAAGCGAAGCTGAAGTACTTCGCGGACATCGAGACCAAGGTCGGGGCGGTGCGCCTCGGCGAGCAGGCGCTCGCGCACATCATGCTCAGTGTCCTGGACGAAAAGTGGAAGGATCACCTCTACGACCTGGATCAGCTACGCGCGGCCATTCAGTATCGCGCGTGGGGACAGAAGGACCCGCTCGTCGAGTACAAGCAGGAAGCGTTCGAGATGTTCAAGGGGCTGATCGACGATTTGCGCAGCACCTTCGCCGAGCGGTGGCTCAAGCTGCAAATCCAGATTGGACCGCCGCGCGGCGCCGCTCCGACGGCGACCGCCCCGCTGGGCGGGCTGGCAGGACCGAAGCGGTCCACGCCGATGGTCGCGAGCAAGCCGGACGCCGAGGGGCTGGTGAGCGGCGGGACGACGACGGGACCGCTACCGGGGGGTCCCCCCCCAAAGCCGGGTGCTCCCGCCTCGAATCCGTACGCCGGCGTGGGCCGCAACGACCCCTGCCCCTGCGGGAGCGGAAAAAAGTTCAAGAAATGCCATGGAGCGGCGATGTAAGCCTGCTGCCGTCTGCCTCGCGGCACGGTCGAGCCCCCACGCGCGTGCTTCTGGTACGGGATTTCAGGCCGTGGGACCTACCTTTTTCCTGATGCCCCTGCGCCTTGCCGAACACCCCACCCCCGACCGCCCGCGGGAACGCCTGTGGCGCCTTGGGCCGCATGCGTTGACGGGGCAGGAGCTCCTGGCCATCGTCCTAGGCACAGGGTGTGCGGGACGAGACGCGTTGGACATCGCCGGCGAACTCCTGTCGCGGGTTGACGGATCGCTCTGTCGCCTGGCCGGCCGGCCGGCAGCGGAGGTGGCGCGCGTGCCGGGCGTCGGTCGCGCCAAGGCTGCGCGGGTCGCGGCCGCGCTCGAGCTGGGGCGCCGTCAGGGCGCGGAGCGTGAGCCACCGCCGGAACGCATCACGGGGCCGGCTGATGTGCACCGCCGCTACGCACTCCGCATGCGGGACCTCGCGGTCGAGGAATTTCACGTTCTGGCGCTCGGCAGCCAGAGTCAGGTGCTGGCAGATCTATTGATCACGCGCGGGATCCTGAACAGCTCGTTGGTGCACCCGCGCGAGGTATTTCGGGCGGCGATCGCCGAGGCGGCGGCCGGGATCATCGTGGTGCACAATCACCCGTCCGGCGACCCGACGCCCTCGGCGGACGACCGGGGGGTCACGCGCCAGCTCGTGGACGCCGGGCGCCTGCTCGATCTGCCCGTGTATGATCACGTGATCGTGGGAGGAGAGCGGTACGTGAGTTTCGCGGAGGCGGGGTTGTTGTGACGAGCACGGTGCCGTCGCTCGCGCCCGAGTTGGCCCGGGCCGTGGCGCCGCTGCTGGAGCGCCTCGACCTGGACCTGCTCACGCGTGCGTATCGGGTGAGCGCCCAGGCGCATAGCGGCCAGAAGCGCAAGTCGGGGGAAGACTTTTTCTCCCACAGCGTCGCGGTGGCCACGATCCTCGCCGAGCAACAGATGGACTCGACCACGATCGCGGCAGCGCTGCTGCACGACGTGGTGGAGGACTCCAACGTCTCTATCGACGAGATCCGGCGCG
>JBOHST010000034.1:0-18448 GCA_050733375.1 Gemmatimonadales bacterium | reverse complement strand
TATCAGCACCGGGTCTATCCCGGAGTGGGCCACGCGTTTCTCCAGACGCGCGAGAAGCCGGAGGTCGCGGACTCGGCCTGGTCGGCGATCGAGCGGTTCTTCCGCGAGCAGCTCGATCGCTGAGGTGTAACGGCCCTACGGCGCGGTCGCCCGCTCCGCCACGTAGTTGCGCGCGCGTTCCAGCGCCGCGTCCCGTCCCGCGAGGAAATCTGTCACCCGTGCATCCGTCGGCAGCTCGGGCGCGATCCCGACCCCGCCGATTCCGGTGCCGTCGGGGAACTCGTCGCGCGTGACCGTGAGCCGCAGACGCCAGTCTTTCCAGAGACGGAACTCCGCCACCTGGCCCGGGCTGCCCGCGGAGCGCTCGCCCACGATTGGACCCCGGCCCGCATTGCGGAACGCGATGAGGACGTCTTCCGCCACACCACTGGTGCGC
The DNA here is from genome assembly GCA_050733375.1 of Gemmatimonadales bacterium. GTDB lineage: Bacteria > Gemmatimonadota > Gemmatimonadetes > Gemmatimonadales > GWC2-71-9 > DASTHG01. Next base: position 18,012 of record JBOHST010000034.1, on the reverse strand, counting down.
GGGGAGGCGAGCACGGCCACAGGCCCCAGGAACGTGGGCCGATCGTGGCGCGCGGGGATGGTGTCGGGTGGAGTCGCGAACCAGGCTCCCGCCGAGTCCGGCATGTCCTGTCCGCGGTAGGCCGGCCGGTACTGGGGCGTGCGCCAGCGCGAGGTGACGAGCGGTCGGTTCACGAGTCGGCCGAGGATCCGGTAGCCGGTCTCGCGCCCGCCCCCGCTGCCATCGTGGTCGCGCAGGTCGAGGATGAGCCCACGGATTCCGGCAAAATCGGGGAAGGCGCGGTCGAACAGCCGCGCGACGTCGGGGTCGGCGAACGAGGTGAGACGCACCCACGCGAGGGCGCCGGCGAGGGTATCCACCTGGAGCGCCGGCGGGGCGAGCGGCCAGCGGTCGGTGAGCGCAATGCTGCGGGTGACGCTCGCGCCGCGCGGCTCGCCACCGGTGACTCGGAGCTGCAGATGGAGGGCGGTTCCCTTTTCTCCGTCGAGCATGCGCGCCACGGCGCGGTCCCAGCGCGCCGGTTCGGTGGCGCCGGAAATCTCGGGGAGCACCGAGTCGCGGATCCACAGCTCCGCCGGAATCCCCTGGACGGCGAGGATCTCGGTGTTGCGCGGCGGCCGGGCCACGCGCAGCTCGTCGTTCTCGGCGTAGTCCACGAGGAACGGCCGCCGCTCCACGCCGCGCAGCACCAGCGGCGGCCGGGCGAGGCGGGCGCCCAGCGATGCCGGCGGCTGGATCGCGGCCTGGCCATCGGCCAGCAGCGCGACGCAACGTCGCAGGCGGCGCCAGTAGACCAGGTCGCTCTGGCGCGCGGGCGCTGCGGCCAGGAGATCGGAGAACGCGGAATCCCAATCGGCGCGGATCCGGTCCCAGGCGGGCGCGTTGTAACGCGCCTCCGCCCAGACGCCGGCGGCGAGGCGCGCCCGCTCCACCGGTCCGAGCTGCTGCGACGCGAGCGGCGCAGCGGCGAGGATCGCCGCCAGCCCCCAGGACGATCGCGACGGCATGGCCCTAATCTATCCGGATCGCATTCCACGCCGCCGCGACACACACGCCGACTCCCGCGCTGTTCGCGCCCCACTCACGTGTCATCACCCGCTCCAGCGCCACGCGCACGACCCCGAGCCACGCCGCCGCCAGGACGTCGGCGCTCCCGGGTCGCACCGAGCCGTCCGCCTTGCCCTGCGCCACCAGGCTCTCGAGGGCGCCGCGGAACTCCCGCGCCGATTCGCGCGATTTGTCGTCCAGCAGCGCGACATGGTCCTGATAAAAGAACAACCGGACCACCCCCGGCTCGCGGCCCGCCCCGTCGAACAGCAGCTCCGCCAGGCGCCCGAGCTTGTCGCGCGGCCCGAGCGTCGCCGCATCGGCCTCGCGCACCAGTTTCGTGCTCCAGCGCGCGGCGCCGCGGTACAGCTCGTTCAGAAGCTGCTGTTTGCTGGCGAAATGACGATAGATCGTTCCCTCCGCGATCCCGGCCTTCCGGGCCAGCTGGGGAGTCGTGGTGGGATGGTAGCCGCGGGTCGTGAACAACTCGAGGGCCGCGCGGACCAGCCGCTGGCGGGTGTGATCGGCATGCTTCACTAGCTGGCGAATCTAATGACGAACCTCGCCTTCCGCGCTTCCGGCGCTTCGCGCACTCCGCTAGCTTTCGGCCGCTTCGTTGCGCCGGCGTTCACTTCCGTTGGGAGATTTCCACCGCTATGCGCATGCTGGTACTCGGCGCGGGCCTGCAGGGGTCCGCCTGTGCCTTCGATCTGCTGCAGCACGACGCCGTCGGTCAGGTGACGCTCGCCGACATCCAGCCGGACCGCGCCGCCGCCTTCGTCAAGCCGTTCGCCGGGAAGCGGCTCTCGCTGCTGAAGCTGGACGTGCAGGATCCGGCGGCGCTGCGCGGAGCGATGCAGGGCCACATCGCCGTGGCGAACGCGCTGCCGTACTACTTCAACCTCGACGTCACCCGGGCCGCCGTGGAGTCGGGCCTGCATTACGCCGACCTGGGAGGGAACACCGAGATCGTCTTCAACCAGAAGAAGTTCGACGCGGACGCGAACGCGCGGAACGTGACCGTGATCCCCGACTGCGGCCTCGCGCCCGGGATGGTGAACGTCATCGCCGCCGAGGGCATCCGGCGCGTGGGCGACGCGGAATCGGTGAAGGTGTACGTCGGCGGATTGCCGCGACATCCCGAGCCGCCGCTCAATTACCAGATCGTCTACTCGCTCGAGGGTGCGCTCGACTACTACACCACCCCGTCGTGGGTGCTGCGCGACGGCAAGCCGACGCGCGTGGACGCCCTGTCCGAGCTCGAGACGCTGTCGTTTCCGCCGCCCGTCGGCGAGCTGGAAGCGTTTCACACGGGCGGCGGCATCTCCACCATGCCCTGGGCCTACGAGGGGCGCGTGCGGACTATGGAGTACAAGACGCTGCGCTACCCCGGACACATGGCGATCATGCGGCCGATCCGCGAGCTCGGGCTGCTCGATCTCACGCCGATCAAGGTGAAAGGGAAGGAGATCGTGCCGCGCGACGCGTTCATCGCCATGGTCTCGCCTAAGCTCACCAAGCCACAGGGCCGCGATCTCGTCGCGCTGCGCGTCGAGGTGCACGGCCGAAACGGCGCGCGGGTCGCGTGGGAGCTGCTCGACTATTACGATGAGGCGCGCGGCATCAGCGCGATGATGCGCACCACCGGCTACTCGCTCTCGATCACCGGACTGATGCAGGGGGACGGCCGTATCGCCGGCCGGGGCGTCCAGACGCCGGATGAGGCGGTGCCGTTCGCGGCGTACCTCGACGAGCTGCGGAAGCGGGGAATCGAGATTCGGGAAATCTGAAATGCGCTGTCAGCCATCAGCCGTCAGTCATCAGTCGTCAGTCATCAGTCATCAGTCATCAGTCATCAGCACTATCCCTGACCAACGGATTCTGGCAATGCGAACTCTGACCCATCGGAGCACCAAGCTGATGACTGATGACTGACGGCTGATCGCTTTCAGTAACTCCACGTGCTTCCGAAGAAGAACTGCCCCCCGTCCTCCCCGAAGCCGGCCCCGGCCACCACCACGCCGTTGCGACCGAGGCGGAGCATTACCTCCCCGCCGGCGCTCGAGTGCAGGTCCTGGGTGGTCAGGCGTAGCCCTCCCGGACCAAACACCCGGCCGGCGTCGTAGAACCCGACCAGCTTCAACTCGAAGATCGTGGGGGCGTACAACAGCGCGTAGCGCAGCTCGAAACCGCCCAGCAGCTTGTCCGGCCCGATGAACCGCGAATCGTAGTAGCCGCGCAACGAGCGGTAGCCGCCCAGGCCGATGTAGGGCCGGCCGGATGACTCGATCGTCTGCAGCACCGAAATGCTGGGCGAGCCGCTCATCCGCTCGCCGAGCAGCCGGCCGGCGAGGACCAGCTTCTCGAACGGATGCGCGTACGCCTGCACCCCCGCGGTGGACCGCACGTACCGGCGCGCGGTGGCGTACAGGGCTTCGGCGAACACACCCGCGTGCGGGTCGATCTCGTTGTCACGGGTGTCGACCACCAGACCGGCCCGCAGGCTGGCGTCGTCGAACGACGACGCGTCCGCCCGCCCCGCCGCGCGGTCGCGCGGGAACAGTCCATCGCCCGGCAGCGCCCGGTACGACGTGTGCACGAGCGTCGCACCGGCGAGCGCGCGCACCGGTCCCACGAGACGCCGCTGGATCGTGAATCGGGCGAGCTGGGTGGTGCGGCTCACGGAGTAGAAGTACGGCGTGGTGGGCGTGACGCTGTCGCTATCGTAGCCCGTGTCGTTGCCGATCCCGAAGTAGCCGAGCCGGTTGGCGCGCATGGCGCCGAGGGTGAGCCCCACGCGCCAGCCGTCCCACCATGCCGGCGCCTGCGCGTCGAGCTCCACCAGGTAGCTGCCCTCCGTGCTGGCGCCGCCGCTGAGCGTGATGGCGGCGCGGTTCGGCTCGGGCCGCTCGTGGAAACCGATCGGACTGTAGACGCGCCCGAATCCGGCGATCCACCAGCCGTCGATCGAGCTGTAGTAGCCGTACGGGGTGTAGGTGAAATCCCAGAATGGGGGGGCCTCCGGCTGTTGCGCCGCCGCGGATGCGGGCTGGCGCAGGCAGCCGAGCGCGACGAGGAACACGATGCGGCGCACGCTCAGCCGGGGTCGCGCCCTTCGTAGAGGTGCGCGGTTTGTACGAACCGCGCCTCGGTTCCGTCGTGCACGGCGAAGCGCCCGGGATACAGCGCCGCCGCTCCAAACTCGCCCCGCTTGTTGACCGCGTAGAAATTGAGGTTGAAGCGCGGCTGGCCGCGGGCCGTGAGCAGCCGGGGCGCGGTCATGCGCACGACGCGCCGCAGCGTCTCGAGGCAGGCATCGGTGGGCTTCATGCCGCGCCGCATATGCTCGACGGTGAGAAACCCGCCGCACACCATGATGTTCGACTCGCCGCGACCGGTCGAGCCGGCCGCGCCGATCTCGTTGTCGCAGTACTGGCCCGCGCCGATGATCGGGCTGTCGCCCACGCGGCCGGGAATCTTCCACGACAACCCGCTCGTGGTGGTGATCGACGCGATCTCGCCGGTGGGCGTCACGGCATCGCAGTTGATCGTCCCCGTCGGCGGACGGACCACCATCGGGGCGTGACCGGGGACGTCGAGCCAGTTGTCGCTGGGGTTCAGGTTGGCGCGCCATTCGAGCCACGCCTGGCGCGAGGCGTCGGTGAGCAGGTCCTCTTCCTTGAACCCGTAGGAAAGCGCGAATCGCTTGGCGCCCTCACCGACGAGAAAGATGTGATTCGTGTACGTGAGGATCAGCTTGGCGACCTCGGAAGGCGTCTTGATGTTCTCCAGGCAGCCCACGGCGCCGGCGCGCTTGGTCGGGCCGTGCATGCACGACGCGTCGAGCTGCACGACGCCGTCGGCGTTGGGGAGCCCCCCGTAGCCGACGGATTGGTCGGCGGGGTCGAGCTCCTGGATCTTCACGCCCTCCACCGCGGCATCGAGGGGATCGGCGCCCTGCAGCATCAGCTCGTAGGCCTTCTGCACCGGCTTCAGGCTGTTGGCGCTCGTGATCACCACCGGCTGGGCGGCCCAGGCGCGCGAGGGAGGCAGGGGCCGCGGCGGCCGCACGGGGTGCGCGATGCCGAGCGCTCCGGCGGCGAGCCCACCGGCCGTGGACGCGAGGAAATCACGGCGTGAGACGTCGTGGGACACGGGAGCTCCGAATCGGTGTGAGTGGGACGATGGAATTAGCCCGGCCCGGCGGGCCTGTCAACTTGCTCGCGCTGCGGCGGAGTTCTAGGTTCCGGCCGTGTTCGGTGACGAGTCTGCCGGCCCTCGCGCCGTTAGAAGCAGGTGCACGCCAAGTACCCCGATGCCCTCGAGCTCGCGCATGCCGAACCCCGTTGATGTCTCGCTCGTGATCCCGGTCTACAATGAGCGCGAGAACCTCGCGCTGCTGCTGGAGGAGATCGCCGCCGCCCTCGCGGGCCGGCGCTACGAGATCGTCGCGGTGGACGATGGGTCCACCGACGGCTCGGTCGCGGCCCTTAAAGCGCTGCAACCGGCGCATCCGGGGCTGCACATCGTCGCGTTCGCGGCCAACGCCGGCCAGACCGCCGCCTTCGCGGCCGGATTCCGGGCGGCGCGCGGGACCGTGATCGTGACGCTCGATGCCGACGGGCAAAACGATCCGGCGGACATTCCGGCGCTGCTCGACGAGCTGGCGCGCGGCGACGCCGTGGCGGTCGCGGGATACCGCACCGCTCGGCGGGATTCCGCCTGGAAGCGCCTGCAGAGCCGGATCGCCAACGGCGTGCGCAACCGGCTGAACCATGAGACGATCCGTGACACGGGGTGCTCGCTCAAGGCATTCCGGGCCGAAGCCGTGCGAGACCTGCCGCTGTTCACCGGGATGCACCGCTTCCTCCCGACGCTCGTCAAGATGCAGGGCGGCGCCGTGGCCGAGGTCCCCGTACGGCACCGGCCGCGGCGCTCCGGGACCACCAAATACGGGATGTGGAACCGCGTGTTCCGCTCCCTCGCCGACGCGTTGGCGGTCCGCTGGATGCAGCGCCGCGTGCTGCGCTACCGCGTGACCGAAGACCTTCCCTAGCCCGACCCCCGACCCCCGACCCCCGACCCCCACCCCCCACCCGATGCCGCGCAAACCTCGTCTCGACCCCGCGATCTTCAACCTCCCGGTCGCGAAGATGCGGGAGGGCTATTACTCGGACAAATACTTCGTGCGCGCGCGCGACGTGTTGCTGCGGGACAAGCACCGCCCCCGCGTCACCATGCAGGTGTTCGGAAAGACGCACGCCTATCTGGGGGGTTCGGACGAGGTGATCGCGATCCTGAAGCTGTGCGCGCAATCGTGGGAGGAGCTCGAGGTCTCCGCGCTATACGATGGCGACGAAGTCGCGCCGTGGGAGACCGTGCTGCTGATCGAAGGGCCGTACGATGCCTTCGCCGTGCTCGAAACGCTGTATCTCGGCGTGCTGGCGAGACGCACCCGGGTTGGCACCAACACCCACCGCGTGGTCGAGGCCGCGAAGCCGAAGCAGGTGATGTTCTTCCCGGCGCGCCACGACCACTGGCTGGTGCAGACCGGCGACGGCTACGCCGCCCACATCGCCGGCGCGATCGGGGTTTCCACCGACGCCCAGGCCTCGTGGTGGGGTTCCGAGGGGGTCGGCACCGTGCCGCACGCGCTGATCGCCGCTTACGGCGGCGACACCGTGCTGGCGTCCCTGAAGTTCGCCGAGCACATGGACGACCCGAGCATCCGTCTCATCACCCTGGTGGACTTCGACAACGACTGCGTCGCCACGTCGCTCAAGGTCGCCCGGGCGCTGGGGCAGCGTCTGTATGGTGTGCGGATCGATACGTCGGAGACGCTGGTGGACAAGTCGATCGTGCCGCAGATGGGTCTCACCAAGCCGACCGGTGTGATTCCGCAACTCGTCTGGAACGTGCGCCGCGCATTGGACAAGGAAGGATTCCAGCAGGTGAAGATCGTCGTCTCGGGCGGGTTCACCGTGGAGAAGATCCGCCTGTTCGAGGAACAGGGGGTGCCGGTGGACATGTACGGCGTGGGATCGAGTCTGTTCCAGGGGCGGTTCGATTTCACCGCCGACATCGTGCGCGTCGACGGGAAGCCGTGCGCTAAGGTGGGTCGGAGCTACCGGGCCAATCCTCGGCTCGAGCGCGTTGAGTAGCCTCAGTCGCTCCGATGCAGCCGTCTACCCATAAGAACATCGTGCGCGGCGCCTGCGGCTGTGGGGCCGCGGGGGCCGTCCTCACGGTCGTCGTGTGGATCCTCATCCTCAACTATGCGCGCAGTCCGGAAGTGGCCGATGCGGTGCACCGCGAAGCGGCCGCGGCCCTCGATACCCTCGTCCTGGAGGGCTGGCCCGCTACCACCGTGGTGTTCGATCCCGACGGCTTCGCGCTTCCCGATCCCGCCGCGACCGCAGTGCTGGGGCTGGTCGGCCGATTGTGGAACGACACCGCCAGCCCGCCGCCCTGGATTCCGCTCGGCGACACCTTCCCCGCGGGCGCGGGCGCGCGGCGCCGCTGGCTCATGGCCGCCAACCACCCCGCGGTCGATTCGTTGCTCGCGCTGCGGACCAGGGTTGCGCGGTCGGGCAAGGTGTCGCAGGTGGCACAGGGCCGGGCAGCCGTCCTGTACCAGGCCCGCGCCGTTCTGGCGCGCGCGCGCCGCTCCGCCGACTCCGGGCAGGTGGATGTCGCCGAGTGGCTGCTCGGCGCCGTCGTCACGGTCGGTCACGACATGCAGTCGGGGCCGTCGCTGTTGCGGGCCATCACCGGAGTGCGACTGGAGCGAGACGCGCTGCACATGCTCGCCCAGCTCGTCCCCGCGGCGCGGGCCAAGGCCGTGGCGCGCGGCGCAGAGCGCGCCGACTCCATGTTCTACGGTCTGCTCGGGGTGCGCGCGCGGCTGCAGCTGGTGGCGCGCGACACCACGCGCCTCGATACCCTCGCGGCCTGGGCGCGTGATCCCACGCTGCCGTTGCCGCTGCGCGACAATTGCATCCGCGGCATCGGGTTGGGATGGATGGACCACGAAACGGAATTGCTGGGCGGCGTCGCCGCACGGCGCGACAGCGTGCTGGCCAGGCTGGAGGATTCGCTGCCGGTGGCGCTCGAGCCCGCTCTGCGCTTCGCGCGCAGGTTCGCGAGCCCCGGTTGGGTGCAACGAATGGCGCTCGCGGCGCAGTACGAAGACATCACCGCGCCCCTGGTGACCCCGTAACGCGGTTGACACATCCCTTGGTCCCCCCGGAGATTCCCCGGCGCTGGACTTCTCCAAGGGGCACGCATGGCGCGGATCATCTTCTGGGACGTGGACACCCAGGTCGATTTCATGAAGGCGGACGGCAAGTTGTACGTGCCGGACGCCGAGCACATCATCCCGAACCTCAAGCGGCTGACCGACTACGCGCACGGCCACGGCATTCGCATCGTGGCGAGCGCGGACGACCATGTCCCGGGGCATAAAGAGCTGTCGGACACGCCGAACCTGAAGGACACGTTCCCGCTGCACTGCATGCGCGGCACGCCCGGCCAGAAGAAGATCCCGGAGACCGCCCTGCGCGACCCGATCGTCATCGAGCCCGACCCCCAGGCCCCCCAGGCCCTGGCCGCGCGGGTGCGCGCTCACCGGGGCGACATCCTGTTCCATAAGCACTGGTTCGACGTGTTTACGAACCCCAACGTGCTGCCGGCGGTGGACGCGCTCGATCCCCAGGACGTCGTGCTGTACGGCGTGGCGTTGGACGTGTGCAACCGCTACGCGATCGAGGGATTCCTCCAGCACCGTCCCAAGATCCGACTGTTTGCCGTCACCGATGCCATGAAGCCGATCGACCGGGACGTCGCCGAGCAGATGCTCAAGGAGTGGGGCGATGAAGGGGTGCGGCTCGTGAAAACGAGCGAGGTCGTGATGGGGGGCCTGGTGGAGCAGCTCGCTCGGGCGGATGCATGACGGCTGCTCCCGCTTTCGGGAAGTTTTTTCTCCCCGGGCCGACGGACGTACACCCGGACGTCCTGGCGGCGCAACAGCGCCCGATGATCGGCCATCGCTCGAGCACGATGGAGCAGCTGCTCAAGAAAATGGCGCCGCAGCTGCAGGCCATGGCCCGCTCGTCCCGCACCGTCCTCCTCGGCACGACCTCCGCCACCGGTTTCATGGAGATGGCGGTGCGCAACGGCGTGCGCCAGCGGGCCCTGTCGCTCGTGAACGGCGCGTTCAGCGAGCGCTTCGCCCATCTCGTCACGGCGTGCGGGAAGGAATGTGTCCGCCTCGACGTGCCGCTGGGGCAGGCGGTGGAACCCGACATGCTGCGCGACGCGCTGCGTCGCTCACCGGTCGACGCGGTCACCGTAGCGCACTCCGAGACGTCCACCGGTGTGCTGCAGGATGTGGAAGCGCTCGCCGCCGTGACGCGGGAGTTTGACGACGTGTTGTTCCTCGTGGACGCCGTCACGTCGATGTGCGGCAGCCCGGTCGAGCCCGACGCGTGGCAGTTCGATTTCACCTTCACCGGCTCGCAGAAGGCGCTCGCGCTGCCGCCGGGTCTGGCGTTCGGCGTCGCGTCCGCGCGGATGCTCGAGCGCGCCAAGACGCTCCCCGAGCGCGGGCTGTATTTCGATCTCGTCAGCTTCGAGCAGGCGATGGCCAAGTTCCACCCGACCAACACCCCGGCGATATCGCTGTGCTTCGCGCTCGACAAGCAGCTCGATCGCATTGCCGCCGAGGGCGGGATCGAGGCACGCTGGCGGCGCCACGACGCCATGCGGCACGTGGTGGAACGGTGGGCCGCCGCGCGGGGCATCGAATACCTGCCGCGCGACGGGCGCCGCAGCTGGACCGTGTCGTGCCTCAGGCTCCCGACGGGAAAGAGCGCCAAGGACGTCGTCGCGAAGCTCAAGGCGCAGGGGTGGACGATCGGAGCCGGCTACGGCGCGCTCAAGGACACGACGATCCGCATCGGACATATGGGCGATCATAGCGTCGCGGCGCTCGAACAGCTGCTACCTGTCGTGGAAGCCGCGTTGGCGTGAGCCTGCGCGTCGTCGTCGCCGACCGGATGGCGCCGGGGGGGCTCGAGCTGCTCGGGCGCACTCCGGGGGTCGAGGTCGTCAACGTGGCGGGCCAGCCGCGGGAGGCGCTCGAGCATGCGCTCGCCGGCGCGCACGCCCTGATCGTGCGGAGCGAGACGCGCGTCACGGCGGACCTCCTGAACCGCGCGCCGCAGCTGCGGGTCATCGCGCGCGCCGGGATCGGGGTGGACACGATCGACGTGACCGCCGCGACCCGTCGCGGCATCGCCGTCATGAACGCCCCTGGGGCGAACACGGTGAGTGCGGCCGAGCACGCGATGGCGCTGCTGCTCGGTCTGGTGCGCCACATTCCCTGGGCGGCCGAATCGATGCGCCGCGGCGAGTGGGACCGCAAGAAGTACGAGGGGACTGAGCTGCGCGGCAAGACGATCGGCATCGTGGGACTGGGCCGGATCGGCGGACACGTGGCGCAGCTGGCCCGGGCGTTCGGCATGACCGTGGTGGGGCACGATCCCTACCTGTCGCCGGAACGCGCCGCGGAGCTGCAGGTCAAGACCTTGCCGCTGGACCAGCTGCTCGGCGTGGCGGACGTGGTCACGCTGCACGTCGCCCTCACCGACCAGACCCGCCACCTGATCAACCGCGAGCGGCTCGGCCAGATGAAACCGAGTGCCGTGCTGATCAACACGGCGCGCGGCGAGCTCGTGGATGAGGCCGCGCTCGCCGCGGCCGTCACCGCGAAACAGATCGCGGGGGCGGCCGTGGACGTGTTCGCCCAGGAGCCGCTCCCCTCCGACGCGCCGCTGCGCCAGCTCGGCCGTGTGATCCTGACGCCGCATCTGGCCGCCTCGACCTCCGAGGCCCAGGACCGCGTGTCGCAGGAAATCTGCGCCGCGGTGCGGGACGCGCTGCTGTCGGGTGATCTCTCGACCGCGGTGAACGTTCCCGGGATCGGCGGCGACGTGTTACGGCGCTCGGCGCCGCTCTTGATCCTCGCCCGGCGTTTGGGTCGTTTCGCCGCGGCGCTGGCTCGAGGCCGGGTGACCGCCGTCGAGGTCGCCTACGGGGGCAAGGAAGAAGCGGTCGCTCGGCCGGTGCTCATCGCGGCGCTCGAGGGGCTGCTCAACGGGTTGGGGGAGACCTCGGTGAGTCTCGTCAACGCCCTCGTCCTCGCGGAAGAGCGCGCCATCAGGCTGACACGCCGCACCGGGGCGCCCGAGCCGGGGTTCGAAACGTCGATCGGGGTGGCGGTAGAGGCGAGTCAGGGTCACGCCCGGGTGGCGGGGGCGCTGGTCGGCAACAGCCACGGGCGGGTGATCCGCATCGACGACTACCACGTGGACGTCGCGCCTGAAGGCTGGATCCTCGTGATCACGAACCGCGACGTGCCCGGCGTGATCGGGCGGGTGGGGACGCTGTTGGGCGAAGGGGGCGTGAATGTCGCGAGCTGGCACCAGGCGCGCAGCGGCAGCCCCGGTGGGGAAGCGCTCGCGGCGATTACCGTCGATCAGGCGCCGGCCGACGGGGTGCGGGAGAAGCTCGAGCGGCTGCCGGACGTGCTGCAGGTGCGACTCGCCCACTTCGGCGACTAGCCTCGCGCGTAGCCCTGCAACAAACCCGGGGCCGAGCTGACAGCGCCCGGCCCCGGTGTAGCTCGCTCAAAAAACGGTGCAGCTCAATCGATGCGGTGCAGCTCCACGCGCCGGTTGCGGGAACGCCCGCTCGCCGTCGCGTTCGTGTCGATCGGATCACCCTCACCAAATCCCTGCGAGGTGAGCTGGTCCGGCCCCACGCCGCGCTCGATCAGATATCCTCGGACCGCGTCCGCCCGTGCCCGCGACAAACGCAGGTTGGTGGCGGAGCTGCCACGGTCGTCGGTGTAACCGGCCACTTCGACCCGCAGGCCGGGTTGCGCCGCGAGGCTCACGGCGACCCGTTCGAGAGCGGCCCGGGCCTGGGCGGTGAGCACGGGACTCCCCGTTTCGAAGCTCACCCCCTGCAACACCAGGGTGCGCTGACCCTCGTTGAACAACACCGGACACCCGTTCGTGTCCACTCGTTCTCCGACGGGGGTGCGGGGGCACCGATCGACCGGATCGTGCACGCCGTCCACGTCGGAATCCTTCGGGAGCGTGCAGCCGGCGGCGTCGATCTTCTCCCCCGTGGGTGTGGCCGGGCACTTATCGGCCGAGTCCACGACGCCGTCATGGTCCGAGTCCAGCGGGCATCCGGCCGCATCGACCCGTTCGCCCGGCCGGGTACCGGGACACCGATCGATAGCGTCCGCGATGGCGTCGCCGTCCGCATCCTTAGGCAGCGAGCAGCCACGCGCATCCACCTTGTCGCCCGGCGGAGAATTGACACACCGGTCGTTCGTGTCCACCACGCCATCCGCGTCGGCGTCCTTGGGCAACGAGCAGCCTCGCGCATCGACGGCGTCACCCGGTTGGGAGTTGGGACACGCGTCCATCGCGTCCACCAACCCGTCGCGGTCGCCGTCCTTGGGACGGGACTTCCCGAGCAACGCGCTCAGTCCCCCCTGGACCGCGAAGTTCCAGTTGTTGGAGACCGACGCGCTCTGATTCCTGGGCGACGGAATGAAGTCCTCGACTGCCACGACCCGCAACGCGACGTTGGGGCCCAGACCGACCCGCATCCCGAACAGGCCGCTGATCCCGTCGTCGGAGACGTTGCCCGTTTTCCCATACATGTTGTGGACGTAACCCGCGCCGACCAGCACCGCGACCGGGCCGGCCACCGGCTGCGCGAACACGAGCCGCGCGTTGAGCGGGATCAGCGTGGCGTCGGCGCTCCCCGGGCTGGTCGTGGGGATGTACAGGCCCGACCCTTCGAGCGCCAATCCAGGCGCAATGTAAATGCCCAACCAACCGCCGCCGCCGAAACCATTGTCGAACAGCAGCGAACGGTCGAACCGTGTGTAGCTCCCGAATCCGCCGACCTCAACGGTTCCGGGGCGCTGCCCCATCGCCGGAGTGGACGAGAGCGCGGCGAGGACGGCGAACACCGCCGCATTGAGCCGTCGCATAGCGGCCTCCTTTCCATAGTGTGAAGAGAAACGTTGCTCGGGATACACCACACCGGCTGCGAAGAGTCACGCGAGATTCGCGGGCGTGTCTCCGACCTTTTCCACGGTGATCGCGATCACTTCGGCGAGGGTACGATGCAGGAGATGAAGGCGCGATGGTGCTGCCTACTCCCGTCTCGCCTTTTTGAGTTCCCTGCTAATTCATCCGATGCAGCTCGACCCGTCGGTTGCGCGCGCGGCCGGCCGCCGTGGCGTTCGACGCGATGGGATTGCCGGCGCCGAAGCCGCGCGACGTGAGCTGCCGCGGTTGCACTCCCCGGCTGACCAGATAGCCCCGAACCGCCGCTGCGCGCTCCTGGGACAGCCGCAGATTGGTGGCGGCGCCGCCGCGGCTATCGGTGTAGCCCGCGACTTCCACCCGGAGCTGCGGATACGCCGCCAGGCTCGCGGCGACGCGATCGAGCGTGGCGTGGGATTGGTCGGTGAGGTTGGCGCTGCCGGTTTCGAAGTTCACCCCTTCGAGTACGATGGTCCGCTGCACTCCCGTGAACAGCACCGGGCAACCGACGACGTCCACCCGCTGTCCCGCCGGCGTGCCGGGGCAGCGGTCGGAGGCGTTCGCCACGCCGTCCATGTCCGCGTCTCTCGAAGGCGGGCAGCCGGTCGCGTCGACAGTCTCCCCGGCGGGCGTGGCGGGACACCGGTCGGTCAGATCGCCCACGCCGTCGCCATCCGAGTCCTTGGGGAGCGTGCATCCACCCGCGTCCACCTTGTCACCCGACGGGGTGCCCGGGCACTTGTCGGCAGCATCGACGACGCCGTCGCCGTCGGCGTCTTTGGGAAGCGAGCAGCCGTTCAGGTCCACGGCGTCGCCCGCCGGCGTCACGGGACATCTGTCGGCCGCGTCGACTACGCCGTCGGCGTCAGCGTCCTTGGGCAGCGGGCAGCCGCGCCCGTCGACCGGCTCGCCCCTCGGCGTGGACGAACAGACGTCGACCGTATCGATCACGCCGTCGTGGTCGCGGTCCCCGATGGCGGACCGGCCTACGCGCAGGCTCAGCCCAGCCTGAAGGGTCAGGTTCCAGTTGTCCGAAATGCCGGGCACTTCGTTCAGCGGCGACGGGAAGTAGTCGACGAGGCTCTCGAGGCGGGCGGCCAGCCTGCCGGCCAGGTCGAAGCGCGTGCCGAGCAACCCGTGGGCGCCGCCTTCCCACACCCGCGTAGGCTTCGTGTACCGATTGTGGACGTAGCCTGCTCCCACCAGGACGGCGATATGGTCGGTCACCGGCCGGGCGAGCAGCAGGCGCACGTGAATCGGCGTCTGGGCGACGGTCGCGCTCGCGGAGGTGGTGGTCGAGACGTAGGCCAGCGATCCCTCGATCGCCACTCCGCGGGCCACGTAGATGCCCAGGAGTCCACCCCCGCCGAAACCGTCGCGGAGGCCGAGGGACGCATCGAATCGGGTGAAGCGACCGAAGCCGCCGAACTCCAGGGTCCCGGGGCGCTGTGCCGTAGCCGGTAAGGAAAGGAGGCCAGCCAGGGCAGCGACCAGCGCCGGAATCCGCAACCGCATGACGACCTCCATGTCTCTCAAGTGGCGACTTCCGGTGAGAGCTCGGGGCCGATCGGGGCCTCGGAGCTGGCTGGTGTGGGCGGTGCCGAGGGCGGCGCTTCCGGCTCCTGGGGGCCGGCGATCCGGAACGTCTTCACGGCCCCCTGCAGTCGGTCGGCCGCTTCGGCGAGCTGATTGGCGGACGACGCGATTTCCTGTGTGGATGCCGACTGTTGCTCGCTCGAAGCGGCGATCTCCTGGGCCGAAGCCAGCAGGCCGTCCGTGCCCTGGGCCACGGCGCTGAGCCGCGCGGCGATTTCGTCCACCAGGCGCCGCATCTCGATCGCCGACGAGGCGATTTCCTGGCTCCACGCGTCGTTGGCCTCCGCTTCGCGCGCCACGGTGTCGAGACCCTCGGCCGCCGTCTGCGCCGCTTCGCGCGCCACCGCGCCGGTCTGCGCGAGGCGCTGCAGCCGGTCGCGCGTCGCCTGCACGCGCGTCAGCACGCCGCGCACCGTATTCGCGGTCTCGGTGGCCGCGGCCGCGGCGAGCGACGCGAGCTTGCGCACTTCGTCGGCCACAACCGCGAAGCCGCGTCCCTGCGGCCCGGCCCGCGCGGCCTCGATCGCCGCGTTGAGCGCCAACATGTTCGTCTGAGTGGCCACCGTTTTCGCCTGGCCCACGAATTTCTGGATCTCGGCGGATGACGCGGCGAGGGTGTCCGCCTCCTGCGCTCCGCGCTCCACATCCTCGGCGAGCCGGGCGAGCTGCGCGATCCCCTGATCGAGCAGGTCCTTGTGGTGACGCGCGAGCGTGGTGAGCTCGGCATTGCGGCGCACCGAATCTTCGGCCCCGGACGCCAGCACGGTGGAGATTTGGAGAATCTGGGCGGCGTCCTCCGCGGCGCCGCGCACCAGTTGGGCCTGCTCGGCGGCCCGCTTGGTCAGGTCCTGCGTGGTCGCCGTCATTTCCTCGGTGGACGCGCTCATCTGCTGCGTGGACGCCGATATCTCCGCGGCCATGGCCGCCGACTCGTCGGCTGCCGAGCGGATCGCGCCCACCAAGCGCCGCAAGGCCGCGACCATCTCGTGCACCGAAGACAGGAGCTCGCGCATCTCGGCTGAGTCGCCGCGATGTGCCGCCACGGCGACGGTGAGATCCCCTGCCGCCACCTGACTCGTGATCGTGGCCGCCGAGCGCACCGGAGCGGTGACCTGCCGATCGAGCCACCGACCGAGCAGAAACAACGCCCCGAGCGAGGCGACCAGCAGGCCGAGGGCGCCGACCCAGATGAGCTGCTGGGCGCGCCGGGCCGCGGCGTACGCCTGGGGTGCAGGCTGCCGGAACAGCACCGACCAGCGGCCGTCATTGGTGGGAACCGCGATCACGAGCTCCTCGCCGCGCGCGGTGCGCACCACGGCGGTGGTGGCGCTGTCGCCCTCGCGGCGCAGCAGCGAATCGGAGAGCGGCTCGAGCTCCCGCAGATTCCGGTCCAGGGAGACGAGCAGGCGCCCTAGGTCGTCCACCACCAGCACGGACGTGCTATCGCTTGAGTCGGCGCCGGCCAGCAGGGCGCGCAGGGTGTCCAGGCGAAACGCCGCCCGCAGGACCCCGGCCGGGCGATCTCGTTGCGCCGCGCGGATCGCCACGTGGTAGTCCACCACGACGGCGCGAAACGCGGAATCGTAGCGCGCGGCGCCTTCGTACGATCCGTCCTGCATCGCCGCCTGCCACGCCTCCTCGTCTTGTTGCGCGAAATCGGTCGGCCGACCGGACGCGAGTACGTTGAAACCGTGATCCTCGGTGAACGACACCGAGACGAGCATAGAGCGCAGCGGGTAGCTGCGGAGGAAACCCTGGAGGTCGGCGTCGCCGCCCAGTTGGCGCGTCTGGCTGAACGTCTGCTCGACGTCGGCGAGCGGGAGCCGGTCGAAGCGGCGCGCGGCGACGTCCTGGGAGGCGGCGCGGGCGGCCGCAACGAGGGTGGGGACGGCGGCCAGCACGCTGATCTCGTGGCGGCGCTCGCTGACGAAGGCGCCGACCAGCGTCGCGCCGCGGCTCGCGGCTTCGACGCGGCGCTGCCGCGCGAGGTGCTCCAGGGTCTGGCGGGCGCTCCGGCCGGCGACGACCCCGATCCCGATCGTGAGCGCCACGACGACCGCGGCTCCGGTGAGGAGGAAACTCCTGCTGAGTTGATTGGAAGGAGTCGCCATGGTGGGTCGGTTGGCTAAGCTATGACGCGTGACACATCGGGGCAAGCCTGTGTAATTTTCGGCACCTATGCGTGATGCGCCGACGTACGATCCCGCGACCATCGAAGCGGCCTGGCAGGCCCGGTGGGTCGAGGGCCACAGCAACGAGCCCGACCTCGACCGGCCGGCGCGGCCGTTCTACAACTTGATGATGTTCCCCTACCCTTCGGCCGAGGGCCTCCACGTGGGGAACATGTTCGCGTTCACCGGGGCCGATATTTACGGCCGCTTCAAGCGGATGCAGGGATTCGACGTGTTCGAGCCAATCGGATTCGATGCGTTCGGGATCCACTCCGAGAACTACGCACTGAGCGTCGGGACGCATCCGGCGAAGCTGATCCCGCAGAACATCGAGACCTTCCGCCGCCAGCTGCGGCGGTTCGGCGGCATGTTCGATTGGCGTCACGAGCTGTCGACGACCGATCCGGCCTACTACAAATGGACGCAGTGGTTGTTCCTGCAGCTGTTCAAGGCCGGGTTGGCGTACAAGAAGCGCGCCGCCGTCAACTGGTGCCCGAAGGACAAGACGGTCCTCGCCAACGAGCAGGTCATCAACGGCCGCTGCGAGCGCTGCGAATCGCTCGTGGAGCAGCGCTTTCTCGACCAGTGGTTCTTCCGGATCACCGGCTACGCCGAGCGGCTCCTCGGGAATCTCGATACGCTCGATTGGTCCGATTCGACGGTCGCGCTGCAGCGCAACTGGATCGGCCGGAGCCAGGGGGCCGAGATCGTGTTCACGACGCCGGCGGGACACGAGCTCACGGTGTTCACGACGCGGCCCGACACCATCTTCGGCGCGGCCTACCTCGTGCTCGCGCCCGAGCATCCCCTGGTGGACGACCTCACGGCCGCCGAGCAGCGCTCGGCCGTGAAGGCGTACCAGCGTGAGGTGCAGACGAAGGACGTCGTATCGCGCCGAGTCGGGGACAAGACCAAGAGCGGCGTGTTCCTCGGCTCCTACGCCCGCAATCCGGCCACCGGCGAGGGCGTGCCCATCTGGATCGCCGACTACGTCCTCATGGAATACGGCACGGGCGCGATCATGGCCGTCCCGGCCCACGACCGGCGCGACCACGAGTTCGCCA
>JBOHST010000033.1:0-11691 GCA_050733375.1 Gemmatimonadales bacterium | reverse complement strand
CGTTCATGTGATGTGGCGTTCGCTGTAGGTGGGAACGATGGCGAACTGGTCCGCCTCGGCGCAGAACGTCACGTCCTTCGCCAGCGACAGCGCTTCGAGCTGCCGCCCGGCTTCGCACGACGTGAAGGCATCGACCCAGTGCTTGTAGCCCTTGGTCAACCCCAGTGCCACGTCGGCACTGTCGTTCAGCGCGAGTTTGCGGAGCCCCTTCTTGACCGCCTTCACGAACCGCCCGGCCGCATACGCGTCCTCCAACGCGAATTGCTGCTCCCGCCCCGCGCAGATGATGGCGAGATCGCCACGCTCACGCAGCACCTCCCGGGCGCGATCGGCCACGGCGCTGAAATTCACCGCGGCACCGACCAGGATCGGATCGGCGCCCTGGGCGGCGACGAGCGCGGGCGTGCCGTTCGTGGTGGTCAGGTACACGGTCTTGCCGCCCACCATGTCGGGGGTCATTTCGCGCGGCGAGTTGCCGAGCGAGAAGCCGGGGATGGGCAGATACCGGCGCTCCCCGGCCAGCAGAAACCCGTCGCGCTCGAGGTTGGCCGTCATCCGGACCGCCTCCTCCGACGAGGCGGCCGGCACGACCGCCCGGGCGCCGTTCGCCAGCGCACACACGATGGTGGTGGTTGCTCGGAGCACGTCGATGACCACCACCCCTCGGCCAGCGAGATCTCCCGCGGTGAGGCCGAGCGGCGTGAAATACACGTCAAGCTTCATGCTGGATCTTTGAGGAGCTGTGGCTCGCGCTCGAGGAACTTGGTGTCGACCTTCCCGGCGACGAAATCGGGGTGGCGCATCACCCGACCCAGGAACGGGATCGTGGTCGTCACGCCTTCAATGATAAACGAGTCGAGCGCCTGCCGCATGCGGGCGATCGCCTCGTCGCGGTCGTTGCCGTGCACGATGACCTTGGCGAGCAGCGAGTCGTAGTACGGCGGCACGGTGTAGCCCGCGTAGATGTGGGTATCGACCCGCACCCCGGGTCCGCCCGGCGGATGATACGCCGTGATCAGCCCCGGCGATGGCTGGAAGTTGCGCGCCGGATCTTCCGCGTTGACGCGGCACTCCATGGCATGCCCGCGCAGCCGGTTCCCGTGCAGCAGCAGGGACAGCGGCTCACCGGCCGCGACGCGAATCTGCTCCTTCACCAGATCGAAATTGGTGCACATCTCGGTGACCGGATGCTCCACCTGGATCCGAGTGTTCATCTCCATGAAGTAGAACGACCCGTCTTCATCCAGGAGGAATTCGATTGTCCCGGCGCCCACGTACTGGATCGCTTGGGCTAATTCCACCGCCGACGCGCCAATCCGCTCCCGCAGCGTCTGGTCCACCACCGGACTGGGAGCCTCCTCGACCAGCTTCTGGTGGCGGCGCTGGATCGAGCAGTCGCGTTCGCACACGTGCATCACCCGCCCGTGCTGGTCGCCCATGATCTGGATTTCGATGTGCCGGGGCCGGGCGAGGTACTGCTCGATGTAGACCTGGTCGGAGCCGAACGCGGCGAGGGCCTCCTGGCGCGCGAGGTTGTATGCCTGCGTGAAGCCGTCGAGGTCGGTCGCGACCCGCATCCCTTTGCCGCCGCCGCCCGCCGCCGCCTTGATGATCACCGGGAAGCCGATGTGCCCCGCGGTAGCGGCGGCCTCCTCGAGGCTCTCCACCGGGCCGGGCGAGCCGGGAACGGTCGGCACCTCGAGGCGCTGGGCGAGCTTGCGGGCGGCGGCCTTGTCGCCCATCTGACGAATTTGATCCGGGGTGGGACCGATGAACGTAATGCCGGACGTGTGGACGATTTCAGCGAACTCGGCGTTCTCAGCCAGAAACCCGTAGCCCGGGTGGATGGCGTCCGCGCCGGTGATTTCCGCCGCCGCGATGA
Organism: Gemmatimonadales bacterium; assembly: GCA_050733375.1. GTDB lineage: Bacteria > Gemmatimonadota > Gemmatimonadetes > Gemmatimonadales > GWC2-71-9 > DASTHG01. The sequence goes on along the minus strand of JBOHST010000033.1, from coordinate 9,809 downwards.
TGCGCGGGATGTTGAGGTAGCTGTCGCGACTGGGCGCCCGCCCGATACACACGTCGTCGTCGGCGAAGCGAACGTGGAGACACTCGCGGTCCGCTTCGGAATACACCGCGACCGTGGCGATGCCCAGCTCCTTGCAGGCGCGAATGACCCGCAGGGCGATTTCCCCGCGGTTCGCGATGAGCACCTTCTGAAACATCAGCCCGTGAGGCCGATCGACTCGACACCGGCCGACGCGCCGGAAGAGCCGAGCTTGCTCCCCGCCGCATCGACACCGGACACCTTGAGGGCGAACTCGCTCGGGTTCGTCGCGTAGAAGATCGCGCTCTCGTAGCTGATCACGCCCTGTTGGTACCACTGGAACAGGGACTGGTCGAAGCTCTGCATCCCGTATTGGATCGAGCCTTCGGCAATCAGATCCGGGATACTGAGCGACTTAGTGAGATCGCGAATGTTCTCGGCCACCGCCGCCGTGTTGATCAGCACCTCGGCGGCGGGAACCCGCCCCTTGGCATCCTTGCGCGGTACGAGACGCAGCGACACGACCGCATACATCGCGGTGGAGAGCAGGTGCCGCACCTCATCGTGCTGGTGCGGCGGGAAGAAGGAGATGACGCGGTTGATCGTTTGGGTGGCATCCGTGGTGTGCAGCGTGGAGAACACGAGGTGCCCGGTGTCGGCCGCCTTGAGCGCCGTGTCCAGCGTCTCCATGTCGCGGATCTCCCCGATCAGAATGACGTCGGGGTCCTGGCGCAGCACGTGGCGCAGCGCCGAGCCGAACGACAGCGTGTCGTTCCCTACCTCGCGTTGGGAGATATTGGCGGCGTTGTCGCGGTGCAGAAACTCAATCGGGTCTTCGATCGTGATGATGTTGACCCGGCGGCTCGTGTTGACGTGGTTGATCATCGCGGCCAGGCACGTCGACTTTCCCGATCCTGTCACTCCGGTCACCAGCACCAGCCCGCGCGGCCTGAGGGCGATCTCCTCCAGGACCGGGGGCAAGTTGAGCTCCCGACACGTCTTGACCTCGTAGGGAATCGCCCGAAACGCGAACGCGACGGTGCCGCGCTGCTGGTACACGTTGGTGCGGAATCGTCCCACCCCCGGCACGCCGATCGCAAAATCGGCCTCCTTATGCTCGGCGAACTCCTTCACCTGACGCGGCGTCATGATCTGCTCGGCGAGCGACTTCAGCTCCTCCGGTTTGAGCGGTTGCGTCTCCAACGCCACGAGATCCCCGTTCACCCGGATCGTCGCGGGACGCCCCACCTTGAGCAGCAGGTCGGACCCGTTGCGTTGCACCATCTGCGTGATCGCCGCCTTGAAATTGAACGGCGGCGGATTGCCCTGCGCTGCGTCAGGCATGAGGATCCACCCGGAAAAGGACCTGTCCGAATTCCACGGGCTGCGCGTTCTCGACGCACACTTCCCGGATCACACCCTGAACCTCGGATTCGATCTCGTTCATGATTTTCATGGCTTCGATGATGCACACCACCTGTCCCGACGCAACCCGGCTTCCTACCTTGACGTACGCTTCGGCGCCGGGCTCCGGGGCCTTATAGAACGTCCCCACCATCGGCGACTTGATCTCGAGCAGCGGCGTCCCCGGGGCGGCGGCTGGCTGGGTGCCCAGTGGCGCCCCGGGGGCGCCGACGACGCCCCCGGGCGGCGCCGGCACCATCACCTGCTGGGCGACGGCGGAAGCGTGTCCGGCCTTGGAGACCCGCACCGAAGACCAGAGCCCGAACAGCCCGCGGCGTACTTCGATCGCCCCGAGCTCCGGTGCGTCCCTGAGGATTTGAACCAACTGGCCGATGATGTCCAGATTCATGTATGGGTCTGTCGCTCGGAGTCAAATAGACCACCCGGAGAAGCGATCCGTCAATCCGACGCCCGGAGCGTCCGGCCTGCCTGCTACGTCAGCTCCATCAGGTCCGTCACGCCGTCGGACAGGAGAACCGGTCCGTCAACCGCGAGGTGCACGTCGTCCTCAATGCGGACGCCACCCTGCCCCGCGAGGTAGATCCCCGGCTCGATCGTGACCACGGCATCCACCGGGAGCGGGTCGCCGTTGGTGTGGGCCAGACGGGGCGCCTCGTGCACTTCCAGACCCAGCCCGTGACCTAGCGAGTGGCCGAACGCGTCGCCGAACCCGCGTGCCGCGATCAGGTCCCGGGCCAATGCGTCAGCCTCCCGCCCCGCCATGCCGGCGCGGATCCGCTCCCGCGCGGTGCGCTGCGCGGTGCGGACAATCTCGTACAGAACGCGCTGGGACTCCGTCGCGCGCGTGCCGACCACGACGGTGCGGGTGATGTCGGCGCAGTAGCCGTCCACCTGAGCCCCGAAGTCTAGCAGCAGCCAATCCCCCCGCGCCACCGGCCGGGGGCTGGTGCGCGCATGCGGCCAGGCGGTGCGCGGCCCCGATGCGACGATGGTCGGAAACGGATGTGCCTCGCTCCCCAGTCGTCGCAGGTGTCCTTCGAGGATTCCCGCGATATGGTGCTCGGTTTGCCCGACGCGAACCGCCGTAAGGGTCGCGTGCAACCCCTCGCTCGCGAGCGCCGCGGCCGCGCGGATCGCGGCCACTTCCGTCGCGGTTTTGGATACGCGCAACCGCTCCACCAACTCCGGCGCGGCCCGCCAGCGCCACGCCTTCCCGCCAAGCGCCAGACGTTCAGCATCTTTGGCCGACACCGCATGCGCTTCGAAGCCGATCACGCCGAGCGCACTAAGGGAGCCGAGTTCCTTGAAGAGCCGATCCCAGGCGCTGGTCCGCTCCACCACCACCCGCGCCACGCCGTCCACCTCCGCATGTGCCTGTTCCTCGTAGCGGAAATCCGTCACCAGCAGCAGCCCGCCCGCCGTGACGATCACGAGCGCCGCCGAGCCGCTGAAGCCGGTCAGGTAGCGCACGTTCGGCAGCGAGGTCACGAGCAACGCGTCCACGTCCTCGGCCGCGAGCAGTTGGGCGAGGGCGGCGTGGCGATCCGGGCGGGGGTCAATGCCCACGGCGCGCGGTGAGGTGGCGCACCAATCCTTCGAGGCCCAGGCGGTAGCTCTCGGCGCCGAATCCCGTCACCACGCCCAGCGCCAGGTCCGCGAGCAGTGAACGGCGGCGCTCCGGCTCACGGGCGAAAATGTTCGAGAGATGAACCTCTACGAACGGCACCTGGACCGCGAGCACCGCGTCGCGTACGGCAAGGCTTGTATGCGTAAAGGCTGCGGCATTGATCAGGGCCCCGTCCGCCGTTCCTGGCAACCCCTGAATCGCTTCCACCAGCTCGCCTTCGTGGTTGGTCTGTGTCCACGTGCACTCGACGCCGAGCGACGCCGCGTGGGCGCGGGTGATGGCTTCGATCTGCGGGAGCGTTTCCCGACCGTACAGGTCCGGCTCGCGCGCGCCCAGCAGGTTGAGGTTGGGGCCGTTGAGGACGGCGACGCGCACTAGGCCTTGAGACTCTTCAGCCAGGCCTGGAACTGATCCAGGTCGTCTTCCGGCTCCACTCCGCGGGTCCGACCTGAGGTCCGTGGCGGCCGAGCGTTCGGCGCCGAGCCGCCTTTCCCGGTGTCCGCAGCGGGCACGGAGGATGTCCCGAAGAAATCGTCGAAGGAGAACCCCCCGGACGCGGCCGGCAGTTTGCTGGGCTGTTCCGGACCTTGTTCGGGCAGCGCGGGGATCGACCCCCGTCCTCCCTCCTCACCGAATACAGAGTCGAGCGAGATGGAGTCGCTCGCTGGTCGCGTAGGACTTCCGTGCCCGGGGTCCGTAGGCGGCTCCGCTCCGGCGTGCTGATCGGGCGCCTGGCCGCGCACCGCTTGCGGCTCGGCCAGCGATGCGGGTGACGGTGGGGGTGGAGGTGGAGGAGGGGATGGCGCGGACGGGGGAGGTGCACCCGGACGCGCGTTCAGGATTCCCTTCAAGAAAGTGCCGGCCGATTGCCCGCCCCCCGATGGGCGGAGCCGTGGAGCCGCAAGCTCGGCGACCTTCTGTCGGAGCCGTGCGTCATGGGGTCGCTGCGCCGCAAGCGCTTCGTATACCCGCAGCGCATCCTCTTGATGACCCTGCTGCAGATACAGTTCGGCCATCGTTTCGGTCACCACCGGCTCGGCCTGCGACAGGGTCGCGGTGTCCGCCGCGCCGTCATCGTCGAGCAGTTGGAGTGGCGGCGGTCCATGCGTTGCGGCCGACGCCGGCGGGGTCGGCTCATGCTCGGCGTGCGCCACAGTGCCGTAGGACCGCGACGCTGGCGCCGCGACATCTTCCGGAAGGATCAGCGGGAGATCGGTCATCGGACTGGTCGTTCGCTCCGCCAGCGCTTCAGGGACCCCTTCCGGCTCCCCCGATGGCTCCGGCTCGGGAAGGTCGGCCTTGAACAGCCCGCTCCCCTCGTATTGCGTCCGTGCCAGCCCTTCGATTTCGATCCTCTCGATCTCCGCCTCCGGCGCCCCCGGCTGCTCCACCTGGATCCCGTCTGGCACCAGGGCATCCGACGCCACCGCCTGGAAATCAACCGACCCATCGTATGTCTCGATTTCGCCTACCAGACGCTCCGGAACGGGCGTGGGCGGAGGCTCGGAGGTGCGCTCCACCTCGAACTCCGGGCGGTTCATAGCCGCCGTCGTCGCGTCGGCCATCGCCGCATCGAACGGGCCTTCCATGAACTCGACGGATATCCGGGGCGTGGGCGACTGAGCGGAGCGATCGGATGGCTGCGTCGACGGCACCCCGACTTCAAGCTCCTCGTGCTCCACTTCCAACGGGGGCTCGGGCTCCCTGAGCATCGAGGCGACCGGCTCTTCCGGGGCCGGCAGCTGCGCCTGGGCCGACAGCTTGCCACGCACACGGGAAAGCCCGTCTGCGGCTTCACCGTTCATTGGATCGGCCAACAGCAACCGATTCAGCCACTCCGATGCGACAGCGAATCGTTCGGTCCGCTCGGCGATCTCGGCTAGCACCTTGAGCGCCAAGATGTTCTCCGGATCCAGATCGAGGACCCGCCGGAACACGACTTCAGCACCGCTGTCATCTTTCTTGTCGACCAGACAGCGTCCGTGAACGATGTGGCCGCTGACGTAGTCCGGATGGAGCTGTAGACCAGACTGGCACAGTTCGATCGCGTTATCTATAAGCGCCGCTTTGCGATACGCGTCCGCAAGAGGCGCGAAATTACGCCCCTTGGGATTCTCACGGTAGCGCGCCTCGAGCTTCTCGATCTCGCTGGTATAGGCCACGGCCTAAGTCTTTGTGGGAATTGGCCTAAGTTAGTGATCGGCCGGCCAAGCTGTCAATGTAACCGCGCCGGGTTCGCTTGAGTTTGCTCGTTGTCGCCCTTAGACTTAACGCCCCTCGCCAACCTCTTCGGACGGAGTTCCGCACGCCATGATGCGCACGATGCGCGAGCACACCAAGTGGATCTTCTACATCCTGGCCATCAGCTTTGTTGGCTGGCTCGTGTTCGACGTTGGCATGGGTGCGACGGGCGGGAACTATGGGGGCGCGGACGTCGTGCTCCGGATCGACGGCGAGCCGATCCGCCTGCCGCAGTATCAGGCGGCGCTCCAAGCGGCGATGGAACAGGCGCGGCAGCGTACCGGCGGGAACCTCACACGGGAGGACGAGAAGCAGGCGGAGGATCAGATGGTCGAGCAGCTGATCCGCAACGTCCTACTGCTGCACGAGACGCACCGTCTCGGTATCACGGTTACCGATCAAGAAGTGCGTGAGGCGGCGCAGACGTCACCGCCACCGGAGGTCTATTCGGTCCCCGACTTCCAGACCAACGGGCAGTTTGACCCCAACAAGTGGCGTCGTTTCCTCCAAGGCGGTGCGAATCGCGAATTGCTGCTGCAGCTGGAGCAGCGGTACCGTGAGCAGATTCCACAGGCAAAGCTGCTGCAGTACATCACGTCCGATCTGTACGCCTCCGATGCAAAGCTCTGGCGCGTATATCGCGACCAGCACGACTCGGTCACCATCACGGTGCTGTCGGTCGGGCCGGAACAGATAGCCGACTCCGAAATGTCGCTCAGCGATGCGGAGCTTGCACGCTACTTCGAGGAACACAAGACCGCGTTCAAGCGGCCGGCCTCGGCGTGGCTGAGCTTCGTGGCGGTGCCGCGCCGCCCAGGCGCGACAGACACCGCGGCGGCGTTGACGCGCGCCGAGCGACTGCGTGCGGAAGCGGCGACGAGCCAGGCGACGTTCGAGGAGGTGGCGCGCCGGGAGTCATCCGACACCGCGAGCGGCAGCCAGGGTGGCGACTTGGGCTGGATCAAGCGGACCGAGCAGGGGTTCGACCCGCTGTTCCTGGCGGGGCTGCGCAGCCTGAGGGTCGGCCAGGTGTCGCCACCCACGCGCTCGAGCTTCGGCTATCACATTATCCGAGTCGACGCCGCGAACGGCGACTCGGTGCGCGTGCGGCACATCCTCGTGCCAATCGAGCTGACCGGCACACATCGGGACTCCGTTGAGGCGCTGACCGACAGCCTGGATCGCCTGGCGGCCGAACGCGACACCGGCTGGCTGCTCGACAGCGCGGCACGCCGGTTCGGCCTCCCCATCGGCAAGACGCCGAAGCTGGTGGAGGGCGAGCGGCTGGTGCTGGGCCAATACGTGATTCCGGACGTCGGCGTGTGGGCGTTCGAGCGCCGGGTTGGCGAGACGAGCCCGGTGATCGAAGGCGAGGCGGCGTATTACGTCTTCCGGGTGGATTCGCTCATTCCGGAAGGGGCCCCGCCGCTGTCGGAGGTACGCGACCAGGTGCTATACCAGGCACGCATCGCCAAAAAGGCCACGCTGTGGCGTGAGCGGGCAGAGCAGATCGCCGCGGCGCTCAAGTCCGCGTCGCCCCTCATCGACGCGGCCAGGGCGCGCGGCTTGGCCGCTGAGCGCCTCGGTCCGTTCACGCGCCTTCGCCCGCCACCGATGCTGCAGCTAGAGCCCAAGGTGATTGGCGCGGCGTTCGGATTGCGGGTCGGTGAACGCAGTGGCGTCGTCGTGGGAGAGCACCGTGCGTTCCTAATCGAGTCCGCAGCCAGGAAGCTCGCCGATTCAACCGCTTGGCTCGCCCAGCGGGACGCCCAGCGGGAAAGTCTGCTCCAGGCAGCGCGTCAGTCCCGCGTGGATGCCTATCTCGACGGGTTGCGGCAGCGCGCCAAAGTGGTGGATCGCCGGAAAGAGATCTTTCGGCCGCAAGACGCGACCGCCGGCAGTTAGCCGGCGGCGATCATTCAGTCCAGCAAGCGCTTTGGGCCCGCATCGGCCGGCGGCGCTGACGGCGCCGCTGGTGGCGCCGGATCATCCACGCGGCCCATCGCATCCTGGGCCTCGTTGAGCGCCCGGCGAAACTCGCGCAACCCCTTCCCGATCGTTCGCCCGGCCTCCGGCAGCCCTTTCCCCCCGAAGACCAGCAGGGCGATGGTGACCAGGATGACTATCTCGCCAACGCTCAGGTTGCCCATACACGACCGCCGGCGTGACCTACTGGTTGAGGCGTTTCGGCTCCCCACCCGAGGGCGGCACGGACGCTGAGGTGCTGGGTGGCGGCGGCGGCAACGGCTGCTCCGGCGTATCCGACCCGACTTCCTTGAGGCTGTTTTTGAACTCGCGGATGCCCTTGCCGAGCGACGACCCGATCTCCGGAATGCGCTTGGCTCCGAAGAACAACAGCGCGATGACGAGCAGAATCAGAATGTGCGTCAGCGACAAACCACCCATACGACACTCCTCTCAGAAGAGCGATCGGGCCACGAAGTACGCTATCGCCACACCCAACACCGACAGCAACGATACTTCGAGACCGATCGGCCCCAACGTAATCGACACGACCAACAGATCCAGATGGATCGGCCCGAACGTCGGCGAGACCGCCGTGGTGAAAAACTCCTTGGCGGCGCCCTGCGGCATGAAGCGCCTCAGGATCGCATGCAAGAAGCCGCCGAGCACGAACCCCGACGCCAGCACCCCCAAGTAAAATAGCGGTCGCCGCGGACCGTGCGCCACACTCAGCTCCGCCGCTCGACGGCGTAGGCGATACTGTCGCGCAGCGATTCGCGCGCCGTGCCGGCCGGCAAGGCGGCGAGCTCAGCCTCCGCCCGTTGGGCCAGATCCAGCGCCCGGCGACTGGCATTTTCAAGGCCACCTGCCGCTTCCACCATGTGGATCACCTGTGCCACCTGGGCGTCGGACGGCGCCGCGGTGGCCATGAGGCGGGTCACCACCTGACGCTCTTCCGCCGAGAGACGTGGCAGAGCGGCGATCAGGGGGAGCGTCACCTTGTGCTCCTTCAGATCCAAGCCGGAGGGTTTCCCCGTCACAGCTTCGGGCTGCGTGTAGTCGAGGAGATCGTCGGTGATCTGGAATGCCATGCCGAGCAACATCCCAAAGCGGGCGAGCGCTTCGCGCACCGGACTCGGGGCCCGCAACGCCCCCACCTCGCAGGCGCCCGACAGGAGGGAGGCCGTCTTGGCCCGGATCAGCAGGTCGTATTGCTCCTCGTTGAACGCCAGCTTGTCGTGCGCCTCAAGCTGCCGCATTTCGCCGATCGTCATTTCGTTGGTCACGCGGGCGAACACTTGCAGCGGATCGAGATCTCCCACGCGCACCAGCTCGATGATGGCGCGGGAGTAGAGGTAATCGCCCATGATGACGGCGACCTGGTGGGAGAACAAGGCGTTGAGGGTCGGCATGCCGCGGCGGAGCGCCGAATGGTCGACCGAGTCGTCGTGCACCAGCGTCGCCAAGTGGATCAGCTCGACCACCGCGGCCAGGGTCACGATGCGCGGATCGCCCCCACCCGCGGCTTGGTGGCTGAGCAGCAGCAGCGTCGGCCGGAACAGCTTCCCTTTCATCCGCAGCAGATGGTCGTTGGCGTCCGCGATGATCGGAAAATCGGCGGCGATGATGCGCCGCAACTCCTCGGCCACCCGCTCGAGGTCCGCGGTTACGGGACGCTGGATGTCGCTCAGCGCGACGCGAATCGCCTGCTCGCTCATCTACTGGGCCTTGGCCAGGGCTTTCACACGCGCGCCCACGTCCATGAACCGGATATCGATCGCGAACACCCGTCCGTACAGTTCGCGGGCCTCGGCTCCTTTGCCCTGGTTCTCGAGCGCGCGCCCGAGCCAATAGAGAATCCCGAGCCGCTCCTGGTCGCCGCTGGACGGGAGCTCCAGCGCCCGGCGCATGATCGACTCGGCCACCCCATAGGCTCCCTTTTCGTGAAAACAGACTCCCAACGATTCCGATGTGCGCAATTTCCCTTCCGGAGCGCGCAGCGCCTTCTGGAACTCCGCGATGGCTTCGTCCAGCAGGCCCATTTCCTTGAACGCAACGCCGAGGTCGTAGTGCGACTGGAAGTCGGTTTCCTCGATGTTCTCGTCGATCCCCTGCCGGAACCGGGCGAGCATTTCCTGGAAGTCCTGCTCCTCGTCGCCGGTCGGTTCCTCGTCCTGGACTTTCATGCGCGTGTCGCGCGGCTCGGCGTCCTCCTCGAGAATCATCGCCGCCAGATCGACGAAGTCTCCGACATCGGCCGTCTCATCACGCACGCGCATCTTGGCGTCCTTGGCCGCCACCCGGCCCTCGGACTGCTTCGTCGGCGCCGGCGTCGGAGCGAGCATTGCCAGCGCGGCCCGGGCGCGATCGTTCTTCGGATCGTGCTCCACCACGCGCTCGTACACGGCGCTCGCCTTATCCGCGAGATCCCCGCGTAACAGCGTATCGGCCAGCTCCAGGTAGGCCTCGATCAATTGGGCCTTGTCGCCCGCTTTGAAGGCGAATTCCACCTGCTTCTGACGGTGCCGCACGC
>JBOHST010000032.1:0-5784 GCA_050733375.1 Gemmatimonadales bacterium | reverse complement strand
TCTCGGGAAGCGGGCCGTCCACACGCCCCAGCTGCAAATCGACCCGCACGCCCCAGATACCGGCGAGTCGATGCACCAATTCGCGCAGGCCGGCGTCCAGCCCCGCCGCACCGGCCGGGACGACGGGCGCCAGCTTCGAATCGCGGATGAAAAACCGCAGGTCACGCTGCTCGTCGGCGATGAGCTGTTGGACCGCTGCCAGCCGGTCCCGCGCCGCCCGGGGTTCAGTGTCCCACAGACGTTGCACGGTCTCGAGCTGCAGGGCCGCCCCGGTCAGAGACTGCAACACGCCGTCGTGCAGGTCGCGCGACAGGCGGTTGCGCTCCTCGGCGGCGGCGGCCTGACGCAGCCGTCGCAGCAGGAGGGATTGATCCATCGAGGACGCCACCTGGTGGGCCACGACCTCGCCCAGGAGCAGGTCATCCCCCGTCATGCGGGGCTTGCCGAGTGCGAACAGATGCCCCTCCAGGCACTCGCCCCGCAGGGGCACGCAGAGCACGGCCCCGATGGCGAAGCGCGACCGCAAGTCGGGATGAATCGGCGCGCCGCGCCAGCCGCGCGCCTCCTTCGGACCGCGGTACAGGACGACCGGCACCGGGGCACCCACATCCTCGGACAGGAACGGCAGACCGGTCAGCGGCTGCGCGACCACAGGGTCGAACGTCTCGGGCGCCTCCGACCAGGACCGGATCGCGCCGCCGCGCCACAGGGCAAGCTGCAGCCACGGCTCTTCCGGCTCTTCCCACGCCACCAGCACGCGAGGCGCTCCGAGGATGCGTGCGGCGCTTTCCAACGTATCCGGTTGCGGAACCTCGGGATCGTGCGCCAACACTTGAGGCCATGCCGCCAGCTCGGACATCTCACGGCGCCGCCGTTCCTCGAATGCACCGAGATACCCCAGCAGCCCGGCCGTGACCGCGAGATAGACGCCCGGGATGATGAACCGGTTCTGCTCGAATGCGTGCTGGCCCAGCACCTCGTCGGCGTACAGGCCGATCCCGACGAGCGTGAACAGGGCGGCCCCGGCGGTCCAGAGCGCGCCGCGCCATTGCCACCGCAACGTCGCGCTCACGATCGAGAACATGAAATACGTAAAAAAAGGACTGGTCGGCCCTTCGGTGAGATACGTGAGCACGGAAAACAGCAACAGATCCAGGACGTGGGTGCCGAAGCCCACCCGGACGAGGGGCACATGGGTGAGCCAAACGAACAGCATCACCAGCAACGCGTACCCGACGTACCCGAGCAGGAGGAAGTAGGTCGTCTGCGCGTGTTGAGCCGGCGTGGACGGATCGAGCCAGACGGCCAGGAGGGAAAACGCGGCCAACACGACTCGGCCGGTCGCAATTAGGCGCTCAGCGCGGATTCGCGGGGCGTAGGTGGCGCGCACCAGGCGCCCGATCAGCGCGGTCTCACTCATAGCCTGCGTCCCCTTTCCGCGCGATGCACCGGCTTCCATCGTAGGCGCCTCTGGCAGGGTGCTGAAGAGTGAGAAACGAGACTGCGGTGGCACCTGCTGGGCGCGGAGCCGGCTCGCCTCCTGTAGGCCGTCGGACAGGCGCTACAACGTGGCGATTGGGGTCACGAACATAGGCGTCACCACTACCTCTATGATAGTCGCGTCCGGCGCCCCGTTCGGCGGCGCGGTTTGTGCAATACTCCCCCCCGCCGGATAAAGCAGGAATAGGCTCACGTAACCGAAAGTTATACGAGGCTGTAACTCGTCGTCTATGGTCGGCCGGGCTTCGGGACACCACCATGCGGCCGCCAAGCTGGAGGAGCTAGTCCAGGTGAACCTGTCGGCGACACTGGCCTTGTCCAGCTCAAGAAGAGGTCCGTAGCACAGACGCCACATAGTTGCGGTTTTTCGACGCCGAGCAGCGGTGAACCACCGAGGGAGGCTCCAGGAATGAAATCGCGTTTCGCGTCGTTGCTTGCGATCGTGTTGTGCGTCGGACTGTTCGTTCGCTGCGCCGGGGCGCAGGACAGCAGGACCGCCGCGCAGCAGCCCGTCCAGACCCTCGAGAACCTCGACGCCGGAACCTTCCTACGGTCGAACCAGATCGACAACACCTGGATGCCCCTCAAGCCGGGGACGCGGTTTGTGTATGAGGGAACCACCATTGAGGACGACGGCACGGCCGTTCCGCATCGTGTCGTGATCAATGTGACCGACTTGACGAAGGTGATCGGCGGCATTCGCACGGTGGTCACGTGGGACCTCGACTACAGCGATGGCGAGTTGGTTGAGGCGGAGCTCGCCTTCTTCGCGCAGGACACGAGCGGCACCGTGTGGCGCATGGGTGAGTACCCGGAGGAATACGATGGCGGCAAGTTCGTCACGGCCCCGGCCTGGATCCATGGGTTCGAAGATGCCCGAGCGGGAATCATGATGCAGGCCAAGCCGCAAGTCGGCACGCCGAGCTACGCGCAGGGGTGGGGGCCTGCCGTGAACTGGACGGATCGCGGGCAGGTGGATCAGGTGGGGCAGAAGACCTGCGTTCCCGCCGCTTGCTATGATGACGTGGTGATTATCGCCGAAACCAGCGCTGGGGAGCCCAATGCCCAACAGCTCAAGTACTACGCTCGCGGCGTGGGCAACGTGCGCGTCGGCTGGCGCGGCGCGGGCGAGAAAACGAAAGAAACGCTGGAGCTGACGAGGGTGGAGCAGCTCGACGCAAGGGCGTTAGCCGAGGTGCGCGCCAGGGCGCTCGAGATGGAAAAGAACGCGTATCAGCGCAGCAAGACCGTGTACGCGCACACGCCGCCGGCTGAATAGGCGCGTGACGTGCGAGCAGGGACGGAGTTGTTCGTTCGGAGTTGAGTTCCAGGTTGGCCACAGACTCCACACAGAGGTTCAGCCATGATGCGTCGGATCATTGAATCGAGCCTGAAGCTCCGGGTCCTGGTGGTCGCCGCCGCGGCGGTGATCATGGTCGTCGGCATCGAGCGAGTTCGCAACATGCCGGTCGACGTCCTTCCCGAATTTGCGCCGCCCACCGTCGAGATTCAGACGGAGGCCCTGGGTCTCTCGGCGAACGAGGTGGAAGACCTCGTCACGCTGAACGTGGAGGAGATGGTCGCGGGAGTGCCGTGGCTGAAAACGATGCGCTCCCAATCGGTTCCCGGACTGTCGTCGGTGGTCATGATCTTCGAGCCCGGCACGGACCTGATGCGGGCGCGCCAGATGGTGCAGGAGCGCCTGACCTTGGCGTACGCGCTCCCCAACGCGTCCAAGCCCCCGGTCATGATCCAGCCGATGTCGGCCACGAGCCGGGTCGCGATGATCGGGCTGTCGTCGAAGGACGTGTCCCTGATTGATCTCTCCGTCCTCACCCGCTGGACGATCAAGCCCAGGTTGTTGGGCGTCCCCGGGGTGGCCAACGTGGCGGTCTGGGGCGATCGGGATCGGCAGCTGCAGGTCCAGATCGATCCCGAGCGGCTGCGCGCGCGCGGCGTGACCCAGAGCCAGATCATCTCCACCGCCGGGAACGCCTTGTGGATCTCCCCATTGACCTTCCTCGAAGCCTCCTTCCCCGGTTCGGGAGGGTGGATCGATGGTCCCCAGCAACGGCTTGAAGTGCGCCACGTGTTGCCCCTCTCCACGCCGCAGGACCTGGCCCGGGTGATGGTCCAGGGTGCCTCGACGCTGCGTCTCGGGGACGTGGCCACCGTGGTCGAAGGGCATCCGCCGCTCATCGGGGACGCGCTGCTCGCCGACGGTCCCGGTCTGCTGCTCGTCATCGAGAAGCTCCCGGGGGCGAACACGTTGGAGGTGACGCGAGGGGTGCAGGCGGCGCTGGCCGAGCTGCAGCCCGGCCTTCCCGGAGTCCAGTTGGACATCTCCGTGTTCCGGGCAGCGAGCTTCATCGAGACCGCGTTCGGCAACCTCTCCAAGGCACTCGTCGTCGCCGCCGTTCTCGTCGTGCTGCTCCTCATCGCGCTGCTGTACGACTGGCGCGCCGCCCTGATCAGTCTCGTGGCAATCCCGTTGGCACTCGTGACCGCGACCGCGCTGGTCGGGCTCACCGGCGCCACCCTCAACACGATGGTCCTGTCGGGGCTCGTAATCGCCCTCGCGGTCGTGGTGGACGACGCCATCCTGGGCTCGGATGCGATGCTCCAGCGGCTGCGGCGACGTCGCGAGACCGGGGCGGAGGAGTCTGCCCTGAAGATCGTCATCGAGGCGGCGCTCGAGATGCGTGGCCCGATGCTCTACGCGACGCTGATCCTCCTGTTGGCCGTGGTGCCCGTCTTCCTGATGGAGGGCCTGGCAGGCACGTTCTTCAAGCCGCTCGCCCTCACGTTTGCTTTCTCGTTGCTGGCGGCCATGCTGGTCGCGATGACGGTCACTCCGGTGCTCGGGCTGCTGCTCATGCGGAACACCCCGCTCGAGCGGCGCGCTTCGCCGCTCATCGCGTGGCTGCAACGCGGCTACGACGTGGTGCTGGCGCGGACGCTGAATGCGCCGCGCACTGCGCTGGTGGCGTCCGTTGCCTTGGTGGCAGTCGGTCTCGTGGTTTGGCAGGTCCTCGGGCAGTCGCTGCTCCCGACATTCCAGGAACGCCATCTGCGGATCGACTGGGTCGGCGCACCCGGCACGTCGCATCCGGCTATGGCCCGGGTGATGACGTTGGCCAGCCGAGAGGTGCGGTCCATTCCCGGGGTCAGCGGCGCATACGTCCACGTGGGACGGGCCATCACGGGTGATCAAGTGGTCGATGTGAACGCCAGCCAGTTGTGGGTGAGCATCGATCCAAAGGCCGATTACGACGCGACGGTGGCCGCTGTGCAGGAGACTGTCGACGGGTATCCCGGTCTCGCTCGCAACGTGCAGAGCTACCTCACCGACAGAATCCGAGAGGTGCTGGCAGGATCCAGTCAATCAGTCGTCGTCCGCGTGTACGGCAAGCGGCGCGACGTGCTCATCGCCAAGGCGGAAGAGGTGCGGCAGGCGTTGTCGGACGTCCAGGGCCTCGTGGACCTGCGAGTGGACGGGTACATCGAGCAACCGCAGGTGGAAATCCAGGTCAACCTCGCCAAGGCAGAGCCCCATGGCTTGAAGCCGGGGGACGTGCGGCGGGCGGCGGCCACCATGTACGCCGGCCTGAACGTCGGGTTCCTGTTCGAGGAACAGAAGATGTACGACGTCGTCGTGTGGGGGACGCCGGCGTTGCGCAACAGTGTGAGCGACATTCGCAATCTCCTGCTCGATACTCCTCGCGGCGGTCACGTGCGCCTCGGTGAAGTGGCCGACGTGCGCATCGCTTCGACGCCCACCGTCATTCACCATGAGGCCTTGCAGAATCGCATCGACGTCGTTGCCGGCGTGCGCGGGCGCGATCTCAGCGCCGTCGTAGAGGCCGTCGAAAATCGCCTCGATGCGGTTCAGTTCCCGGTCGAGTACTACCCGGCCGTGCTCGGCGAGTCCGCCGAGCGGGAGGCCGCGGAAGAGCGCATGCTCAACTTTGCGCTCGCGGTCGCGATCGGGATTCTGCTGCTGCTCCAGGCCGCGTTCCGGAGCTGGCGCCTGGCGGCGCTCTTCTTCCTGGCCCTGCCGGTGGCGCTGGTGGGCGGCGTATTCGGCGCGCTGCTCGACGGCGGCGTGCTCTCGCTCGGCTCGCTCATGGGGTTCCTCACGGTGCTGGCCATCGCCGTGCGCCACGGCATCATGCTGGTCCGGCACTATCAGCAGCTCGAGGAAGTTGAGGGCGAACGGTTTGGGCCCGGGCTCGTGCTGCGCGGCACACGCGAACGGTTCGCGCCGATTCTGGTGACGGCGAT
>JBOHST010000031.1:0-3069 GCA_050733375.1 Gemmatimonadales bacterium | reverse complement strand
AAGGGCCTGTTGAAGCAGCGCGGCTGGAAGTTTGTCGCTCTGGTGGTGGTCGTATATCTGGTTCGCGATGTCGTCCTCTACGTGCTCGTGCCGCTCGCGATCGCGGCCGGGCTGTGGTCGCGTTAGCTAGCCCTCCACCTTCAGGATTCCCCGGTTCTGCGCCACGTCATAGACGATCTCCGCGATGTCGGGGGCCGGCTATCGTTCCCCAACGCTAACGGAACTCAAAAGAGGTTGTCATGACTGCGCGCGGCACGTTCAATGTGAAGGTGATCCCACAGGCGGCGGATGACAGTGCGGGCGGGCCCTTCGGCCGGCTGTTTCTCGACAAGCAGTTCCACGGCGACCTCGAAGCCACGAGCAAGGGGCAGATGTTGGCCGTCGAAACGGCCGTCGAGGGTTCGGCTGGCTACGTGGCGCTGGAACTGGTGAGCGGAACCCTGAATGGGCGACGCGGCAGCTTCATCCTCCAGCATATCGGCAGTATGTCGAGAGGCGTCCCGACCATGAACGTGACCGTGGTGCCGGACTCGGGCACCGACCAGCTGACCGGTCTCGCGGGCAGGATGACGATCATCATCGCCGACGGGATGCACTCCTACGTGCTGGAGTACACGGTCGCGGGCGCCCAGTAGGCTGCTTTGTACCGCGCCAGGGGGTAACAGGACCGTCACGCACCCTGCCTTCCGCGTCATTGGCTATTGCATTTTTCGCGCTTCGCTCCAATCATGCATTCAGTGCTGCCGCTGATAGCGCTCACCGTGAGCATCGGAACGATGAGAGCAAGGAGGCAACATGACCGTGCTTGGGGCCACGCTCGGGATCCTGGGAGTCGCGATCTTCGCCCGCTGGCTCTTGATCGGAGGCGACGACGGTCCCATAAGAAAGCGCTAGTCGTCGCCGACAGGGCGCCTTCATGAATGAACCCCCGCTCGTACACCAGGCCGACCTTCTGCAGCACGTGGGGCGAGACCCCGGCCCCAGTAGGCTGGGTAGAACGAATACCCGACTTCAACCTCGTCGACGCCCTCCACCAACAGGTGTCGCAGCACCGCACGGCCGATCGGCTCCCTTCCACCTCGCTCCCGCAGGATGGAGCTCAGCACTCCTCGTCAGGGGATCGGGGGATCGCGGTGGGCACGTCGGAATCTAGGCCTGAGCGCGGGGGCCTGACTCTTGCCGGATTGGGACGCGTACCTCGCGAGCCCGGTGCGGGGAATCCAGGTCCGGATCCGGCAAGCGCACCGCTGGGTACCAGCTATGATGAAGACAGTCCTCTGGACGACTTCCATGACCGACTCGCCAGAGCGCCCGTCGCCCGGGCGCCGCTTGGCCGTTCCGGCCACGACACCCATGAAGGCGGCGCCAGGCTCACCTCGGCAGGGTGTACTGCATCGGACGCCCGCGGGGTGGTTCCACTCTCGTCCGATGCGTGCGGAGTGCACATGGGAGCTGAACGTCAGGCAGCGCATGTATCCGGTCGAGCAGTCTCAGATACGAGGTCGATCGTAAAGCGCTTCGACACACCTGAACGGGCGCTGGTGTTCGAGAAGGGCAGGCTCGAGGTCATCACCGTGGGTGGGTGGGCCATCGGGAAGGGCAGTTATTTGCCGGGTTGGAGATGGTCAAACTGCGTCACATCGCCTCCACTTTCGCGGACTGACCTGCCCGAAGCGGTTGGCGTAGTCCTGACGGGACGCGCCAGGGTCCTGCTCCACGATGGACGAGAGATCGAGCTCAACCCCGGCGATTTCTTCCACATCACCGCCGAGGACGATGAGTGGGTCATTGGCTATCGACCGTGCGAGATCCTGTATCTGAGCGGTGTGGAGGACTTGATCAAACAGGTGTATCGGCAGGAGTGACGCGGTGACGAGCGTGCGCCGACTGTGTCGCACGATCGGCGGCGTCGTCGTGCTCGCCGGAGCCTGCGCCCGCGAGCCGCGGACGCCCGGGCACAACGACCTCGTCCGTGATGGCTTGACTCGCGCCCGGGCGGCCACGGCCAGCTTCACCAGTCTCGACTCGGCGGTGGCGGCTGGCTATGCACGCGACGTCGCGCAGTGCATCGCCCACCCGCAGCACGGCGCGATGGGGTACCACCATATCAACCGTGCCTACGTAGACGCGCGGATCGAGGTGGAGCGGCCGGAGTTTCTGCTGTATGAGCGTCGTGCGGATGGCGGGTACGCGCTGACAGCGGTCGAGTACATCATCCCGTTTCGCCTGTGGCCCAGGGACTCGGTGCCGCCGACGGTCTTCGGGCTGGATCTCAAGCGCGAGGAAGACCTGCGGCTCTGGTATCTGCACATGTGGGCCTGGACCGAGAATGGCGCCGGGCTCTTCGCGGATTGGAACCCCGCCATCCGGTGCCCCCCGGCCTGAGTCTCGGGTGTGCCCCAAGCTGCTTTAGCGTCACTGGAGTCAGCTCAGCACCACCGGTAGGTCGAGGAACCTTCCATACCGCTGGGCCGCAGCGGCGACGGATCGCTTCGCGGTTTTGGTCAGCCGCGTGAAGGTGTTGAGTTCGATCACCACCGCATCCTTCCCTAGCGTGCGCTTCCACGTGCCCACGACTTGGCCATCGACCACGATGATAGCGCTCAGGGCATTGCCCAGGGCCCGGAGCTTCACGCCGTGCCGTTCATCAACCATGGCGCTGCGATCCTTGTAGCCAGAGATGTATTCGTCATAGATGGACAGCAACTGCGCGGTTGGAGCCGCATCTCGCGCGCACCGCCGAGACGGTGAGAACCAGTACGTCTGACCGTCCACAACCTCATGTCGAAGTCGGGCTTTGACGGCCTCGAGACCACTCCTGACGTCGCTGACGGTCAACCCTGACCACTTCGCAAAGTCCTGCACCGTGGCAGGCCCGCGACTCAGGAAGTAGCGATGCGCAAGCTCCGCCAGGGCCGCGTCGCGCTCCAGGATCTTGGCTGGTGGGGCACGTTCATCCAGCAACGCATAGGTGAATTGCTTCCCACGACGGGGTCCGCTACACACAAGCCCGTCCAGTTCAGCCCGCATCATGAGATAGCCCATGCGCAACTCGCCAGCCGTCGCAAT
>JBOHST010000030.1:0-13320 GCA_050733375.1 Gemmatimonadales bacterium | reverse complement strand
CGTCGAGCGAGGCGCTGTCCGGTTGGCTGATGGGGCCGGGCGGGAGGCCGGGGTGAAGGTACGTGTTGTACGGCGAAGGGGTCAGCAGGGTCTTTTCGTACACCCGCCTGGGGCGCCGGCCGAGCGCGTAGACGACCGTCGGGTCCGCCTGCAACAGCATCCCGCGCTTGAGCCGGTTGTGGTACACCGACGACACGTAGTGCCGGTCAGGTGCGTAGCGCACCTCCGCTTCAATGATCGACGCGAGTGTCACGACCTGATGGCGTGACATCCGGAGCGCTTCTGCGCGCAACCGCCAGACGTGGGGCCAGCGCGCGAGGAACTCGTCCGCCATGAGCCGCACCAGCTCGCGGGCCTGGGGCCGTGGCCGGACGGTATAGGTCGTTGGGTAGAGGTAGCCCTCGGCGGTCTTGGCGACGGCGTACACACCGAGGTCGCGTAACAACAGCGGATCCTGGGCCGCGGCGCGAAACGAATCACGCGACACCCCCAGCTGCCGCGCCGCGAGGTCGGCGACCTCGAACAACATCAAGCCCTCGCGCACGGTGAACCGCACCAACGAGCCACGCCCGCGTTTCAAGTCATCGACGATCTCCCGCCATCCGGCAGTGCGATGGAAGGCGTAACTGCCGCTCTTGAGCGTGCTCCCGAGACCGCGCAACCGCGCATAGAGAACGAACCAGCCACGGCGGTTCACGAGGCGGTGGGCGACGAGCGAATCCGTCGCCGCCCTCAGAGTGGCACCGCGCGGGATCGTGATCGCCACGCAACCGACATCGCCGGCATTGCAGGGAGTGGATGGGGCGACCCCGCAGGCGGCGAAGCCGGCCCACAGCACGACACCCGCCATCGTGCGTCTCATACGGCGCTCCCCCGACGGCTGTCCAGGAAGTGCTGCAGCAGCAGTGCGGCCGCGAGCGCGTCGACCTCCGCTTCGCGTCCCCGGGTTTTGCCGCCCATCTCGTGCACCGCCTGCCGCACGCGCGCGGTCGTGAACCGCTCGTCCCACAGCTCGACGGGCCGGCTCGAGCGGCGCTGAATCGCCTCGGCCAGGTCGCGGGCGGCCCGCGCGGCCGGTCCTTCCGCGCCAGAGGCGTCCAGCGGCAGTCCCACGACGACGCCGACGACGTGGTGAGCTTCGATGTGAGCGAGCAGGTGGGTCATGGGGAAGCGCTTGCCGCTGCGGCGGGTGAGCGTGTCGAGCGGCTGGGCGAGCGTCTGTGTTTCATCGGAGAGGGCGAGACCGATCCGGCGCTCGCCCCAGTCCACGCCGAGGAGCCGCCCGCCCGCTCCGGCCGTCACCCCTGGGACATGGTGGCGAAGAACTCGGTGTTCGACTTCGTCCGTTTCATCCGCTCGAGCAGGAACTCGATCGCCTCGACCGGCGGCATGTCGGCGAGGAAGTTGCGCAGCAGATAAACCTTGTTGAGCTCTTCCTTGGCGAGCAGCAGCTCTTCCTTACGGGTGGAGGTGCGCTGCACGTCGATGGCGGGATAGACGCGGCGATCGGCGATGCGCCGGTCGAGCACCACCTCCATGTTGCCCGTACCCTTGAATTCCTCGAAGATCACCTCGTCCATCCGCGAGCCGGTGTCGATCAGGGCGGTAGCCACGATGGTCAGCGAGCCGCCACCCTCGATGTTGCGCGCGGCGCCGAAGAACCGCTTCGGCTTCTGCAGCGCGTTCGCGTCCACGCCGCCCGAAAGGATCTTGCCGGAATGGGGCACCACCACGTTGTGGGCGCGCCCCAGGCGTGTGATCGAATCGAGCAGGATCACGACGTCCTTCCCGTGCTCCACCAGTCGCTTCGCTTTCTCGATCACCATGTCGGCCACCTGCACGTGCCGATCGGCCGGCTCATCGAACGTGGAGGAGATCACTTCCGCCCCCCTCACGTTCTCTTCCATGTCCGTCACCTCTTCGGGCCGCTCGTCGATCAGCAGCACGATGAGATAGATCTCGGGGTGGTTTTCGGTGATCGAGTTGGCGAGCTTCTGCATCAGGATGGTCTTGCCAGCCTTGGGCGGCGACACGATCAGGCCGCGCTGGCCCTTGCCGATGGGGCACAGGATGTCCATCACGCGCATCGACAGGTCGGCGTCCTTGCGCTCCAGCCGGATGCGCTCCTCGGGGTAGCGCGGCCGGAGATTGTCGAACGCGACGCGATGCTTCGCCTTTTCCGGCTCTTCGCTGTTGACCGTCTCGACCTTGAGCAGCGCGAGGTACCGCTCGCCTTCTTTGGGCGGTCGCACCTGGCCGAGCACCGTATCGCCGGTGCGCAGGTCGAAGCGCTTGATCTGGCTCGGGGAGACGTAAATGTCGTCGGGGCCGTAGAGATAGTTCCAGTCGGGGCTGCGCAGGAAACCGTAGCCCTCCGGGAGGATCTCCAGGACCCCTTCGCCGCGCAGCACCGTATCGGTGTCGAGCAGCGACTGCTCGATACGAAAGATGAGGTCTTGCTTGCGGAGCCCCGAGTAGTTTTGAATGTTGAGGCTCTCGGCCATCGCGTGCAGTTCCGCGACGGATTTTTTCTTCAGCTCAGCGATATCCACGTGTGTCGAGACTCCGTTAGGCTACGGCGGGCGGCCAACCCCGTGGCAAGGGGCGTGAGCGCGTTGATCGATGGATGCTTAGGGATCGTACCGGTGTGCAGCGGCTATCATAGGGGTTCTCGTGCCTCTTAGTCAAGATCGTTCCATCCCGGTCGATTTGACCCCCTACGTCATCGCGTGGCGGACAACGGTCCTGCACGATCGGGAAGTCGTTGACGCGCTTATACATCCGGCGCATGCCGGGCCCTCCACGGCGCTCGCGCAGGTGTTGCAGCGCTGGGATGGGACCTACTACTGGTCCGAAGAGCCCGGCGGCCACTGGCTGGTCCTCACCCGCCGGCGGGCGGTGGCCGCCGAGCGCTGGTGGCTCCACGTCCTGTTGTTCGCGCTCACGCTGGCTACCACCACCCTGGCCGGGGCCGTCCTGCATGGCAGCGTCATCGTGGACGACACCTTCGGGCTGCTCCGCGGACGGGTCACGGTCATCGGAGGCGTGGTAACCGCGATCACGGCGGGGCTGGCGTTCGCCGTGCCGTTGCTGGCCATGCTGCTGGCGCACGAGATGGGGCACTATTTCACGGCCCGGCGCTACCAGCTCGACGTCTCGCCGCCCTACTTCATCCCGGTGCCGCTCTTTCCGTCGTTCATCGGCACGATGGGCGCGTTCATTCGGCTGCGCACGGTGCTCTCCGATCGGCGCCAGTTGTTCGACGTCGGATTGGCGGGGCCGATCGCGGGGTTCGTGGTGGCGGTCCCGGTGCTGCTCTTCGGCCTTGTCCTGTCCGAGCCGCTCTCGTCGCGTGAGGGCATCGCGGGGATGGTGCTGCTGGTCGGACGCGACGGCTACCTCCTCGGGGACTCCCTTGTCACCCTCGGGCTTCGCTGGCTGGTGCACGGCGGGGCCGCCGTGGCACTCCATCCGGTCGCCTTCGCCGGCACGCTCGGGATGTTCGTGACGATGATCAACCTGATGCCGATGGCCCAGCTCGATGGCGGGCACATCCTGTACGCCGCACAGCCGCGGCTGCACCGCCGCGCCGCGCTGATCTTCTGGCTCGTCGTCCTTGGCCTGGGACACTGGTGGATCGGCTGGTACCTGTGGGCGGCGCTCGTCCTGTTGGTGTCGCGCGGGCGGCTCGATCATCCGCCGTTGCTGGACGCCTACCGGCCGTTCCCGACCTCCCGCCGTTGGCTGCTTTGGGTGGCGGGCGTGCTGTTCCTGCTGACCTTTGCGCCGGTGCCGTTTAAGACGTGAAAAATGGTGCGTGGTGCGCGGAATGAACGGCGTGCGTGGTGTGTAGTGCGTGGTATTCTCCGGTGAAGGGCGAGGGGACGGTTACGGCAGCAGCCTTCGGAGCCGCAACCACCCGTTGCAGTGGGAATACCGCGCACCACGCACCCGGGCGGAGGGTTGCGGGGACCGAAGTATTGCGTAAGTCGCCGAAATCCATATCTTTGCGCAAACCAGCCCGATCGGCTAGGCATGTCAGCCCAAACGGCACGAATCTCAGTCCCGGCCGTACGCGAATCAGTCGTCCACGATCTTCCCCCCATTCGATTTGAAGGACAAAGTGTCGTCGTTCGCCTCACGGTACGGCGCGCCGAGGACGGTGTGTGGCGCGGCCGGATCCTGTTTGGCGCCGAGGACACCGAACACGAGCGGACCACGGCCGAGATCTTTTGCGCCGTTTCGGAGCAGGACCTCTGGCTGTCGGTCCGGGACCTGCGGGACCATCACCTCCGCGACCTGTACCGCTCGCTGCTCTAGTCTGCCCGAGGTCTCCGACCGGCTGTGAGCCGGCGGCATCGCTCGCGGTTCTGCCATCCATCACGGTGGTGGTTGCGCCACCGGCGGACGATTACGATCGAGCCTTGGTTTTGGCCGAGGCATACCCGCTGAGCAGATAGAGCACCAGCAGCACCGCCGAGGCGCCGCTGACGGCGAATTTCAGGGCCGCGGGGGCATCACTGGTGGAGAGCAACCCCTCGATCGCCCCGGCGATGGCGAGCAGGAACACCACGGCGCCCATCATGCGCATCGCGATGCGACCGTCCACAACCAGGGCGTCCATGCGGGTGCGGTCGCCGGGGGCGATCAGGGCGTGCGCGAGCCGAAACCCGGCGCCGCCGGAGATGAAGATGGCCGTCAGCTCCAGCACGCCATGCGCGGCCACGAACGTGGCGAGATATCCCGCCGCGTGATAGTTGGCGAACACGCCGAACCCCGTTCCGATGGACAGGCCGTTGAACACCAAGGCCCAGACCGTCACCACACCCGCCAGCATCCCCCCCGCGAACGCCAGGATACACACGCGAATGTTGTTCGAGATGATCGCCGCGGCGATCACGGGTCGCACCCCGCTTTCCGCCCGCGCGTAGCCCAGCCCCTCCGCCTGTCGTTCCGCCGCTTGTTCCGCCCGGCTCACCATCTCGGGCGGGACGATCTCCTCGGCGAGCTGAGGCCGTTCCCGCAGCATCACGAAGCCGACCACAGCCGGAACCATGAACAGCAGGAACGCCGCCAGCACATAGCGCCACGATGCGACGACAGCGGCTGGGAAGGCGTTGAGGAGATAGCTGGCGAACGGTGCGCGGCGTGTCGCGCGCGCTTGGTACAGCACATTGTGTCCCGCCCCCACGAGGCGCTCGAGGTACGCCACCACCTGCGGGTCGACGCCGTAGGTGCGCGCCCGGGCGAGATCCGCGGCGACCTCGCGGTAGCGGGCCGCGAAATCCGGGATATGGGTGGCGGGGAGGTGGGCGAGCCCGCCTTTTTCGAGCTTCTGGGCGGCAACGCGGAACGCCTCCCACGCGTCCCGCTTGCGCGCCAGGAACCGCTCGCCGGTGACGGTAGTCCGCCCCGCGGCGCCCGTCGCCCGAGTCGCAAAGCGGCCGCGGCGCTTTTGCTGCTCGTCGGCAAACACGGCCGTGAGGTAGGCATCGGCGTCCGCAGCTCGTCTCGGAATGCGCGGCTCGAATCGGTGCGTCAGCTCCGTGGTGAGCCGGTTGCGCACGGCCGGGGTCAACTCGTGCGCCCGGGCGAGGAAACGGTCCAGCAGTTGGAACTCCTGGTCCGTCAGCTCGGGAGGGCCGAGCTCGAGCGCCTCGGTCGCCATGGGGGGCGGTGCGGGCGCGAGGCCCCAGGCGGCGACCCGATCGCGCACGACGATCGTGCCCGCGGCGAGATCGCCGAGCCGCTTGTTGGCGGGGTGCACGAACACCAACAGGGCCCCCGGAAGCGGTCCTAGTGGGAAAACGAAATCGATGATGCGGATGAGATTCCGCACCGTCGCCGCGTTCGCCGTAACCGACCGTCCCGTGTCGAGCACGACGCGGATGCCGAGCACGCGCTTCCCCGGCGTCCGGCCGTCCCCCAGCGCTTCGAACAGCACGTAGTAAAGGAAGAAGCCCAGCCCCAGGAGCAGCACGACGATGGCCGTGCCCCAGCTACCCAGGGCGGACGACCACTCCGCCCCGACGCTAGCGACGGCGACAAACAGCCCAATTCCCCCGTAGATGCAGAACAGGATCAGGAGATCGACCGACGCTGCCGCGGCGCGCGTGCCGAGGCCGGCGAGCTCGAACGACAGGACGACGTGCTCGGGCGTCTCGACACCATGCTGCTGGCGCAGGTCGAAGGCGGGGCGTGGGACTCGCGCGGGGGCGCTCACGTCCTCATCTTATCGCCACCCCCCGCTCATGAGCGAGGCCTATGGCGGATCTGCGGCCGATGGAATTCGGGGAGATCCTGGACGGCGCGCTGTCGCTGTTCCGGCGCCACTTCCGGCTGTTTCTCAAGCTGAGCCTGATGGTGATGTGGCTCCCGATCGCAATCCTGCTGTACTGGCGCATTCGCTTCCTCGGTCTGCAGGGCAGCCCCGAGCAAGCCGCCGCTCTGGTCATGGCGGACATCGTCCCGTTTGTGCTCTGGAGCGTGTTGTGGGCGGTCGTCTACGGGTTCGGCGTGTTGTTGCTCACGGCAGGATCGATCCGCATCATCTCCGACTCCTACCTCGGCCGCGAACCGAAATTCGGGGACGCCCTGGCGTTCAGCTTCAGCAAGATCGTCCCGCTGTTTCTCGTGGGGGTCGGAAAGACGCTGCTCCTGACCCTGCTCTTCGTCCTCGGTGCGGTGGTGATCGGCGTCAGCGCGGCCCTGGGTAGGGTGCTGGGTGTCGGCATCGCGATCCTGGTGACGCTGGCGGCGCTGGTCGGCACGTGCTGGCTCGTGCTGTTCGTGGCGAGCGGCTACATGGTGACGACACCGGTCGTGGTGCTCGAATCGCTGCCGTCCGCGTTCGACTCGTTCGCCCGATCCTGGGAGCTTACCCGCGAGGCCAAACGCAAGGTGTTCGGTCTCGTGTTCATCGGGTATCTGCTCGCGAGCGTGCTGCCGTCGATCGTCCTGTCGGTCCTGGGTGAGCTGGTGAAGGAAATCATTCCCGCCGGTCTCCTGCCGTGGACGATCGTCTCGGCGGCGGCGCCGATTCTGCTGGCGCCCATGATTCCATGCATCCTCACGCTCGCCTACTACGACCTCCGGGTGCGGCGAGAGGGCTTCGACCTCCAACTGCTGGGCGAGCAGCTGGGGATCTCTTGAGCGCGGTGCCCGAGCCGCACCGGGCGTGACCGGTTGCCGGCCTGGGTGGTGAGGCGTAATGCTCGTGCTGCTGCCGCAGGGCCTGCCAGCTGATTCGGTGAGCCGCGCCGTGCAGGAGGTGTTCGCCCGGCCCGAGTACAGCTGGGTGCCGGGCGGCCGGCCGCTCCACCTCTTCCGCGACCTCTGGTTCCGGTTCCAGGAGTGGCTGAGTCGGTTCGACGCGCAGCATCCCGTCGCCTTCCAGCTGCTGTTTTGGGGGGCGGTCCTGCTGCTGGTGGCGCTGCTCGTGCACCTCGGGTGGCTTGCGTGGCGCATCTACCGCTCCACCGTCGAGCGTCCGCGCGCGTCGGCACCGGGTGCCGCGAT
Source organism: Gemmatimonadales bacterium (assembly GCA_050733375.1). Lineage (GTDB taxonomy): Bacteria > Gemmatimonadota > Gemmatimonadetes > Gemmatimonadales > GWC2-71-9 > DASTHG01. The sequence goes on along the minus strand of JBOHST010000030.1, from coordinate 5,802 downwards.
GCTGGTCGATGCGCGGGGCCACCTGCACCATGCCGAGGCACTGGCCCGTGCCGGTCGGTACACGGAGGCGTTGGCGCACCGCTTCCTGGCGCTGCTGCTCGAGCTGGATCGCGCCGACGCGGTGACCTTCCATCCGTCGAAGACACCCGCCGAGTACGTCCACGAAGCGCGGCTCGGGACCGCCGGCCGCGATTCGCTCGCCGGGCTCGTGGCGCGACTCTACCATCACGTCTTCGGCGCCCAGCCGTGCGACGAACAGTGCTACCGCGACTTCGGCGCGACGGCGGGGACGGTGCTGCAGCATGTCGCACCGCACTGAGCTGGGGCTCGCGTTCCTGCTCGCCGTGGCGCTCACGGTTGCCTTCCTCGCCGGCCGGAGGCACCCACGCGCGACCCAGTCGGACGAGCCGGTCTCGACCTACTACAGCGGTCCGACGGGCGGTCGCGGGCCCTACGACGTGCTCGCCCGGCTCGGAGTGCCGGTGGAGCGCCGTCGCACAACCCTGTTCGATTTGACACGGCGCGTCCGCCGGCGGCCCGCCGTGCTGGTGATCGCGGCGCCACCGAGCTGGTTGGCACCCGCCGAGCTCGAGGCCGTGGCCCAATACATTGCTACGGGCGGCGCCCTCGTGGCCGTGGGCGATGGGGGCGGAGTCACGCAATGCCTGGGGTGGGACACGGCCACGCCGGACTCAGCCAATCTCGAATGGCAGGACAGCGTTCCGGTGGCGGTGCCGGCGGGCCTCGCGCGGCTGCCAGCGGTCCGCTGGGTGTTGCAGGCGGTCGAGCAGGACACACTCGAGGGGGCCACCAAGCGCGCCGCGGAGCTGCGCAAACTGGGACGTCCCGGCCGCCTGCTGCGCGAGGAGGGCGAGTGCGATTCGACTGTCCGCGTGGCGACCGATACGCTGCTCGCGACGGTGCAGGGGGACCCGGTGGTGGTCCGGTTGCGCTACCGGGGCGGCGGTCGCGCGCTACTGGTCTCGGACGACGACTATTTCCGCAACTCGTCCTGGCGCGACACCGACGTGCCCCAGCTACTCGTGCCGCTCCTCGTTCCGGAGACGCGCGGCCGGGTGAGCTGGGACGAGTATCACCATGGCCATGGCGCAGAGGGCTCTCTCAAGGGCGCGGTGCTCGCTTGGGTGGCGCGCTCGCCCATCGCGTGGGTGTTGGCCCAGATCGCGGTGGTCGCGCTCATTTGGCTCGCGGTGATGGCGGTGCGCTTCGGCCCGCCGCGCCCCGTGATCGACCGGCAGCGCCGGTCGCCGCTCGAGCACCTCGAGGCGCTGGCTGCGGGACTTGAAGGCGCGGCGGGAGTGGAGACGGCGGTGGCGTTGACGGTGGCCGGCCTGCGACGCCGGCTGGCGCGGACGGGTCAACCGCCGCAGGGTGACCTGCACCAGTGGCTCAGCGCGCTGGAGCTCGCCCTCCCTGGCGCGCGTGGCCGTCGCGCCGCGCGGCAGCTGCAGGAGGTGCTCACCAAACCCGGTGGCCCCGAGCGGGTGCTCGGCGCCGCCCAAGCCGTGGAGGATGTGTGGGAGGAATTGCGCCCGCGGACGAAGCCCGTCCAATCGTAGACGCGCTGAACCGGGTGGTGCTCGGCCAGGAGGCCGCCACCCGGGAGGTACTCGTCGCCCTGCTGGCCCGCGGCCACGTGCTGCTCGAGGGTGTGCCGGGAACCGCCAAAACCTTGCTGGTGCGCACGCTGGCCCTGGCGCTCGACGTCCGGTTCCAGCGGATCCAGTTCACGCCCGACCTCATGCCGGCGGATATCACCGGCGTTTCGATGCTCACCGGCGCGCAGGAGTTCACGTTCCGGCCCGGCCCGATCTTCGCGGACCTGGTGCTGGCCGACGAGATCAACCGGGCCCCCGCTAAGACGCAGGCGGCGCTGCTCGAGGCGATGCAGGAGCGGACCGTCACGGTAGATGGGGTGAGCCATCCGCTGTCCGCGGTGTTCACCGTGTTCGCGACGCAAAACCCGATCGAATTCGAGGGCACCTATCCGCTCCCCGAAGCGGAGCTGGACCGTTTCATGGTGAAAGTCCTGTTCGGTTACCCCGCGGCCGCGCTGGAGCAGGGGATCCTGACCCGTTACGTGGAGGGGTTCGAGGCGGACCGACCGGCCACCTACGGCGTCTCCAAGGTGACCGATGCCCGGGGACTCGAGGCGCTCCGGACGGTGGTAGACGGGGTGCGCGTAGAAGCTCAGATCACGGCCTACATCACGGCGATCGTGCGGGCCACGCGGGACGCCGCCTCGCTCACGCTCGGCGCGAGCCCGCGCGCCGGTGTGTCGCTGCTCAAGGCGGCGCGGGCCGCCGCGCTGCTCGACGAGCGTGACTACGTCGTCCCCGATGACGTGAAAGCCCTCGCCCCGGCGGTGCTGCGCCATCGCGTGAACGTCGCGCCCGAGCTGGAGCTGGAAGGCGTCACGGCCGACGCGGCCTTGAAGGCGATCCTCGACAAGACTGAGGTGCCCACCGCGTGACCCTCGCCGATCTCTTCCTGTTCGGCGTGGTGGCAGGCTCGTTCCTGGGCCTCTGGTACGTGATCGGCGCCTACGGCGGGGTGCTCTGGACCCGGCGCGCCCTGGGTCTCCTCGCGGCGAGCGCCGGCCTGGGCTTGCTGGGCTACGTCACGCAGCGTGCGCTCGATCTGATGCTCCTCACGGACGCGATCCTGGTCGCGGGCGTCTGGGCCGACGCACTGTTGGCGCCGCGGGTCAACGGGCGGGAGGTCACGGTCACGCGCGACTCCCCGCCAGCGTTTTCTCTTGGACGCGCGACCGACGTCACCTATTCCTGGAGCAATGGGGCGCGGCGCACCGCGCGGCTCCGGCTGCGCGAGGTCCGTCCCGAGCTGTTGGGCGGCCTGCAGCCGCCTCGCGCCATCGAGGTCCGGGCCCGCAGCGCGCGGCACGAGCGGCTCGCCGTGATCCCGGTGCGGCGCGGCCATGAGACGGCGGGAGCATTGACAGTAGATACGGTCGGGCCGCTCGGGTTGGGGCTGCGCCGGGCGACGCTGCCGCTGCCGTGGGAGGTGCGCGTGTATCCCGCGCTCACCACGCTGCGGCGCCGCGCCGCGGTGGCCCAGGCGATGCGGCGCCGCGAGCAGGGACGCCAGCCATTGCGCCGGCTCGGCGAGGGACGGCTGTTCGAGTCGCTGCGCGATTTCGTGCCCGGCGACGATCCGCGCCACATCGATTGGAAGGCGACGGCGCGCCGGCGCAAGGTGATCACCCGGCAGTTCGAGGCCGAGCGGCGCCAGCACGTGCTGCTGGTGCTCGACGCCGGGCGACTGCTCACTGCCGACGTCGCGGGGACCGCGCGGATGGACTACGTGGTGCAGGCGGCGCTGGAGCTTGCCTACGCGGCCGCACAGCACGATGACAACGTCGGCGTGATGGTATTCGCCGACGGCGTGCGGCATTTCGTGACGCCACAGCGCGGGCGTCGCGGCCTGAAGCAGGTGCTCGACGTGCTGGCCGAGGTGACCCCCGCGCTCGTCGAGCCCGACTACCCCGGCGCGTTCCGCTATCTCGCGGCGCGCAACCGCAAGCGCGCGCTCACGGTGGTGTTCACCGACGTGATCGACCGGTTTGCGTCGGAAGCGCTGGTCGCGAACCTCGTCACCCTGCGGCCGCGACACCTCCCGCTCGCCGTGACGCTGCGCAACCCCGAGCTCGACGCGATCGCCACGCGACGGCCGACCGAGGTTCGGGACGCCTGGCGCAAAGCGGCGGCTGAAGAGCTGCTGCGGGCTCGCGAGGAGGCCTTGTCGCACATGCGTCGGGCCGGCGTGCTGGTGCTCGACGTGCCTCCGGCTCGTGCGGCCGAGGCCGTCGTGGACACGTACGTGGAACTCAAACGGCGCGGGCGTTTGTGATCTCCGCTGGCGAGGAAACCCCTTGGCTTCTATGTTGCTAGATCACTTCCTGACGGGAATGGTCATGCGTTTCTTCGCCCGATGGACCACCGCCGGCGCCGTTTTGGCGACGGCCGTCGCCGCCTGCTCCGTGCCCACCGACAAGAGCAAGGACATCCAGGTGATCGTCCGGCTGTCGGATTCCCTGCAGTCGCGGGGGATCCTGGGGCAGGGGTTACGCGACTCGGTCAATGCATTCGCCTTTCGGGTCGGCGCCTCGGGGGAGACACTGGCGGTCAACAACAGCGGGTTTCAGTGGACGTCGAGCGATCCGACGATCGCGACTGTGGAAGGGCAGCCGACCGGTTGGGCGATCGTGACCGGGTTGGCGCCGGGGACCGTGGCGTTTACGGCGCGTCCGATCGCCTACGAGGACGCGCCAAGTGGAGCGCTGAGCGTGCGAGTGGCGACCCGGTTCGTGATCGATAGCGTGCGACCCAGCTTTGTACACTACGGCGACGTGGTGACAGTGTACGGCGTGGGGGTGAACCAGATGTTTGCCCTCACCCTCGGCGCCGACCTGTTCCCCGATTTCTTTTCCTTCCAGGGCAACCCGGACGGCCTCAGCTCACAGCAGTGGTGGGTGCCCTATCCGACGTCGAGCGGGCTACCGTTTTTCTTCGGTCCCGGCGTGTTCGGCTTCGACACGGTCCCGGTCGCGGTGGTTGACAGCGACCTGTACGAGCCCGACTCGGCTGCGCCGGCACCGGTGATTGCCACCGGGCCGGGAGGGCCGCGCACCTTCAGCGGTCTCCCAGCGCTGTATTACAACCCGGCGCTGTATTTCGAGCCGGTGGATTTCTCCCTGCCGCGAATCAATCTGCCGGTCGACTGGCTGCGCTTTGCCATTTCGGACTCGACGCAGCCGATTTCGTTCGTCGTGACGTCCACCGTCTTCAGCGATACCGTCGCCGCGTTCACCTATATCGCGGACTCCGTCGAATACAACACCTGCGGCGGTCTGTACTGCGTCGGCCCCACATCGAAGATCATTTTTCCGGGCACGCAGTGGATTTGCAACGGGAACTTCTTCGGCTCGAACGGCATCCGGTCGCCACAGGTGACGGCGGCCTTCAAGAACTCGCTGTCCTCGAATCCGCAGTTCATTTCGTTCTACTCGACTCCGGGCCGCTACGAAATGGTGGTGGTGCGCGGGTACCTATCCCGCCTGCCACCCGACCGGTTCGAGGAGAACGACCTGTGGTGCGTCGATGTGGACAGCACGTTCACCCAGTCGACGGATTCCAACCCGAGCTCGCGCACCGCGAAGCACATCGTGATCGGCCGATCGGCGTTCGGCCAGAACGGCTTCTGGTTCGACTCGACGCTGACCATGGACAACCCGGGGGAGGCGGACTTCATCCGCTTCCGCGTGCAACCGCCGGCGTTCCCAGCGGATACCTTCGTGACGATCAACATCAAAGCGCGGCCCTTCGGGGTGGTCGACCCGTCGGACATTGATCTCTACGTAATGCGGGTTAGCGATTTCGCGTTCATGACCAGCTCGCTGAATGTGGGCTCGGACGAATCCGTCGTGCTGAACTTACTACCGGATGACTACTACCTCGCGGTCGTCGATGTGGCGCAGCAACAGACCCGGTATGCGGTCTGCATCGTCAAGGGCATCGGCTGTGTCCCGCCCGGGGCGCCGCCACGCCTCACGCTCGCGCCTTCGGTGACCAGGATCCCGCGCCGGGACCCACACCGCGATCCACGGGTGCCCCCCGCGAACCTGCCGCTCCGAATGCCGTTGGGGAGGTCTCCATCGCCGCCCCGGTGACGCAGTGCGTCAAGTGCCACACCACGCTGCCCGATAGCAGCCGGTTCTGCTTTGCCTGCGGAGCCGACCAGACGGGCAGCGGGGGCGAGGCC
>JBOHST010000029.1:0-11261 GCA_050733375.1 Gemmatimonadales bacterium | reverse complement strand
TCGCCGCGCTCGGCCTGTCCCTGAAGGCGACGGGTGACTTCCTCTATCCCGTTGCCGTGGCGGTCTCCGCCCTGACGACGCTGTTGACCCCGTGGCTGATCCGCGCCTCTCAGCCGGTCGCCACATGGGTGGACCGGAAGCTTCCGAAGCCGCTGCAGACCTTTGCGGCGCTCTATGGCAGCTGGCTGGAGGACCTGCGGGCGGCCCCGCGCGCGCCCACGACGGCGGCGGGGATCCGCCGGCTGCTCCGCCTGCTGGTGCTGGATGCGGGGATTATCGCGATCATCATCGTGGCGGCTTCGACCGCCATGGGACGGATCGTCGCGTGGGCCCAGGACCGGATGGGGATCTCGGGGCTCGTGGCACAGCTCTTGGTCATCGGCGTGGCCATCGCCTTGTCGGCGCGGTTCTGCTTCGGCGTGTTCCGGGTCAGCCAAAAGCTCGGGGTGACCCTGGCTCGCCTTGCCCTCCCCGCGGAGAAAAAGAAACGCGTCGATTTCGCCGCCGCCCCCCGACGCATGCTCATGGTGACGTTCCAGCTGTTCGGGGTGCTCCTCGTCGGCGTACCGCTGCTCGCGCTCACACAGCCGTTCCTCCCGGACGCCGTGGGAGCGATCGTGCTGGGACTGTTGGTCGCGGTGTTGGGGTTCACGTTCTGGCGGAGCGCGGCGAACCTCCAGGGGCACGTCCGTGCCGGTGCGCAGGTGATCCTCGAAACGCTCGCGGCCCAGTCTCACGGCCGGACGACGCACGCGGGGGGTGAGGGGCTGGCCGTGGTGCAGCAATTGCTGCCGGGATTGGGGGCGCTTGCGGCGGTACGCCTCGACCCCGGCGCCGGGGCGACGGGCAAGACTCTGGCGGACCTGAACCTCCGCGGGCTCACGGGTGCCACGGTCCTGGCGATCACACGGGACGCGGGCGGGGTGATCATCCCGACCGCGGAAGAGACTCTCCGTACGGGAGACGTGCTCGCTCTCGCCGGGAGCCACGAGGCCATCGAAGCAGCCCGAAAACTCCTCACCGCCTGACCACAGATCAGGCCGGTTTTCTTCTATCGGCGGTCTCTGGCGTGCAAGACGACCGCCCCGGGTCTCTGTATCCTGGGATTCCCACACCCAGGAGACTTGCATGCAACGACATCTTCGTCTGTTCGGAGCGCTCGCCGGGCTCGCGCTCCTCGCCTGTGCGGACTCCAACCCGATCGCCCCCCCGGCTGTGTCGGCCATTCGCTTTGCTGCCGCGGCGGACGAAGAGCCAGTCACGGCCGAAGGCGCGGGACACTACGATATTCTCGGTCTGGACGTGGAGTTCAGCTTCGAGGCCGAACAGCATCGGGGCGAGTCGGCCAAGGGTGAGTTCCGTGTTCGCGCCGACGAGGGCGGGGGCCTGTTCGTCGACTTCCTGGGGAAAGTGACCTGCCTGGCGGTCGATCCCGTCAACCACCGGGCGTGGATCGGCGGCATCGTCATTCGCAACCGCTCCACCGATCCGGACCTCCTGACCAAGATCCACCGGCCGGGACGCGACATCTGGTTCCGTGTGCTGGACTTGGGTGACGCGGACCGATCCACGTTTGTCGGGTTCAAGGGCTCGGCGGGGTTCCTCACTTCCGAGGCGTATTGTGCCGGCCGTCCCTGGCCGGACGACAACGCGCGCACCTGGCCCGTAACGCAGGGCGGCATCGAGATTCGGCCGTAGCCGGGACGGCGTTCCGAGAGTTTCGTGTCGTGGGTAGCAGTACTGTGCCCCGACCGGGCAGTCAACCTGGTAACGCGAGTGGCACCAGGTTGGCTGTTCTCGGAACGGCGCTCACCGCGGGAGCGCCTCCCGGGTAGCATTGGGACATGGCGCGCACCGCGTTCGTGCCGATCACCATGGGGGCGTCCGGGTCGGCGACGCTCTCCCTCGACGATTTTCTGGTCACCGAAGCGATGTTCCCTGCCCGCGAGCGGCTCCTCCCCCACGTACACGATCGCGCCACCCTCGCCATCATGCTGGACGGCTGCTTCGACCTCGGCATCACGCATCGGGTGTACGCCTGCGAGCCGGGAAGCGCCGTCACGGAGCCGGCGCAGGAGCGACACGGCAACGTGTTCGGCACGGCCGGCGCCCGCGTGGTCGTGATCCAGCCGGATCCCCTCGCGGTGGCAGGGTTGGGGGCATGCGCACGGCTGTTCGAGGCGGTTCACTATGCGCGGCGCAGCCCCATCTGTGGGTATGCGCGGCGCATCGTCCGAGAGCTCCGCGCCCCCGACAGCGCGACGCCGCTCGCGGTCGAAGGGCTGGTGCTGGAGGTGCTGGCGCTGGCCTCGCGGCAGGATCGACGTGAGCCGCCGCTGCGCCGGGCGCCACCGTGGCTGGCGCGGGCGCGCGATGAGCTGCACGCGCGTTTCCGGGATCCTCCGCGAGTTCGCGAGCTGGCCGACGCGGCCGGCGTCCATCCCGACCACCTGGCGCGCGCCTTTCGTTCACGGTTCGGCGTGCCCGTCGGCTCCTATGTGCGTCGGCTGCGCCTGGATTGGGCGGCCACCCGGCTGGAAGCGGCCGAGGAACCGATCGCGCGGATCGCTCTGGAAGCGGGCTTTGCCGATCAAAGCCACTTTACGCGCGCCTTCAAGCGGTACTCCGGGCTGACCCCGGCGGAATACCGCCACGCGTTCGAGACCCTCGCGCCCCCTTGACGGCTCCGAGCCTTCCTGAACGCGGTCCTCGGTCGCGGCAGCCTCTCGGTGTCCGATCGCACCCGGCGACTGCGCGCCGCCGGGCTGGCTGTTTGTTGCCCCTCTGATCAACACTAGGTTCCTGCCGGGCCCCTTGCGCAAAATGTACTAAGTAGTTACTTATATAAGTAATGACTTATCACACAACACTCGCGGCCCTCGCGGACCCCACCCGGCGGTGCATCTACGAACGCCTGCGCCGCCGCTCCCATACCGTCGGCGAGCTGGCCCGCTTCGCACGCATCTCACAACCCGCGGCCTCGCAACATCTTCGCGTGCTGCGGCACGCCCGGCTCGTGGCCGACCGTCGCGACGGGGCCCGGCGCCACTACCGCGCGCGTCACGACGGGCTCGCCGAGCTGCGTCGCTACATCGAGTCCCTGTGGGATGACGTGCTGACGGCCTACGCCGCCGACGATCCCAGCCCACCCGCGAGAAAACCCCGATGATCGGCACATGCCTCGCCGCAATCGCCCTGGGCCTCACGCCGCCCGTCATCACTCCGGACGAGCTCAGCGCCAGTCGCGACTCGATCAGTCGCGCGATTCGCTACCGGATCGACGTTCCCGCGCCGCTCGATCGCGTGTGGCACGCCTGGACCACGGTCCCCGGACTGCGCGAATGGTTCGCGCGCGATGCCGTGGTCGAGCTCGCGGCGCTGGGCAGGTTCGAGATCCTCTTCATGCCGGAGAATCCGCCAGGTCAGCGTGGCGCCGAGAACAACCTGATTCTCGCCGTCCAGCCGCAACGATTCCTGTCGTTTACCTGGGATGCGCCGCCGTCCAATCCGGAAGCGCGCCGGCAGCGCACCAGTGTGGCCCTGCGGTTCCAGTCGCTCGGCCCGACCCAGACGCGCGTCTGGTTCGAGCAAACCGGATGGGGTGAGGGCGGGTCGTGGGACGTCGCCTTCGATTACTTCACGGAGGTCTGGGCGGGGGTGCTCGCCCAACTCCGCTATCGCTTCACCAACGGCCCGCTCGATTGGGACCGGCCGCCCACGTCCGAGCAGTTGACCCGGTTCACCGTGTTGGTCGAGCGTTGGTAGGGATGCCCATGGCCACTCAGGCACTCGATCCGATCCACCGCGCCGTGTCGGTCTCGTGGCATCCCGACGCCGCGTTCAAGCGGTTTACGGCCGACTTCGCGACCTGGTGGCCGCGCAGGACGCATTCCGTCGGCGGGCCTCGCGTCACCGCCGTCGTATTCGAGCAGCACGTCGGCGGCAGGATTTACGAAGAGCACGACGATGGCCGTCGCTTCCAGTGGGGCGAGATCCTCGCGTGGGACCCGCCGCGCAGCGTGCGATTTACGTTTCACCCCTCGCGCGACCCCAGCACGGCGCAGGAGGTGGAGTTGCGGTTCGTGCCCGAAGGGAGTGGGACCCGACTCGAGCTCACGGCGGAAAAGTGGGAGAACTGGGGTCGCAAGGCGCAGCGCGCGCGTCGCGCGTACGAAATCGGCTGGGGCTACGTGCTGAATGTGTGGGCGCAGCGCCGCACGGCCGGGATGCTGGTGCTCGACGGCTTGGGCGCCGTGCTCGGCCGCCTCGAGCTGCTGCGCCACGGAGGTCGCGTCGGGCTGATCAACAGCGCGCGCGGCGAGATCGCGCGCGCGACGCGCTGACCGCTGCGCAACGGGCCAGCCCGGTTGGGGCTGGCCCGTCACGCAACCAACTACGCTACTGATTTCCTGCGTCTCGCGGCTGGTGTCAACATTTCCCCGAGCTTGTCCAGCCGCTCCTCCCAGTCCTGCTTCATCCGTGTCGCCGTCTCCTTGTTCGGCAGTTTTCCGTGCTGCACCACCACCTGGCCTTTCTTCGGGCCACGGCTGGTGAAGTACAGCTCCACCGACGACTTGCCGGGCCAGGTAATCCGCATCGACTTGTCCCGCGTCGCCACGCGGATCGTCAGGTCCACGGCGGGGAGCCAGCGCGCCCGCACCCGCTTGTCATAGAAGGCGCGGTATAGCCGGGACACCGGCACGGCGAACGTACGGCTCTTGCCCGCCTCGAACGCGCCGCCGCGACGTTGGCCGATGGCGCGCAAGCCCTTGATGCGCTCATAGCCGACGGTGACGCTCTGCGCCCACCACCCGGGCACCTTGTATTTCTCGTGCACGTACTGGGCGATCTCCCGGTGCTCCCACTCGTGCGCCTCCACATGGTCGAGCGCCCACACCCAGCGGTCCCAGGCGCAGCCGGTCTTCGCTTTGATCGTGGCGTCGCTGATCCCGGCGAGCGTGGCGAAGTCGCTTGGCGCCGGTGTGCGCGAGGGCTGCTTGATGAGGAGCTGAGCGCGGGCGGTGGTGTAGGATTCGCCCGTCTTGGTCATGCGCGCGCGAACGACGCGCTTGAAATCCTTATTGGTCGGCATCGTCTCGATCCTCTGGTTGAGCCACGGGCGTACGCCCCCCAGCAGCGTCGCCACGCGGCGACCAAAGGCTTCAGCGATGCGATCCGGGAGTCTGCCCCCCTTTGCCTCGCGAGGACCCACGCTGGGGGCGGGTCGACGAGGTTAGGCGCGGATCGGACGCCCTAAGCTTTCAGAATGCATCATTCGGGAACGGTTGGCAAGACGCCAGGGGGGTCGGGCCGACGGATCAGCCTCCGCCAATCGCCTCGATGGGATCGAGCCGCGCCGCCCGGCGGGCGGGGTACCAGCCGAACAACAGTCCGACGATGAGCGAGAACCCGATCGCCAGCACGACGCCGGGCAGATTGATGGCGATCGCGAACGGTTTGCCGAACTGCCGGCCGATCAGCTCGGTGACGATGATGAGCCCGGCCCCACCGCCGATGCCGAGCAGCGCCCCGAGCAAGGCCAGCGTGAGGGATTCGGCGAGGAACAGGTGAAGGATCGCGCCGTCGTGGGCGCCGAGCGCTTTGCGGATGCCGATCTCGCGCACGCGCTCCCGGACGGAGATCAACAACACGCTGAACAGCCCGATGCCGCCGACGAGCAGGGTGACGGCGGCGATGGCGTACATCACGCCGTTCCACCCTCCCAGAATGTCGTCCGCCATGGCGAGGTCGGATTGGACGTCGGCGGCTTCATTCTCGATCTCGAAATCCTCGCTGCCGAGGTGGCGCTGTCGCAGCAGGACGCGCCCCGCCTGCAGGACCGTGGCGAAATCCGCCGTGTCGGCCGCCGTCACCAACGCCATCGTCACCCGGCCCTCCCCGTTGTAGTACCGGGTGAGATAGGTGTAGGGCACGAAGACGCGCCGCGCCGCCCAATCGAAGTTCACGGGGGCGATCTGGAACGGAATCGGCGAGACGATCCCGACGACGAGGAAGCGCGTCCCATCGATGGTGAGCGTGCGGCCGAGCGGTGGGGTCTGCCCGAACAGGTCCGACACGAGCTCGTCGCCGACCACGACGACGCGGGCCCGGTGGGCGACGTCGAGCGGCCGCAGGCTGCGACCCGACACGATCTCCAGGTGGCGCGCCTCGAGATAGCCCGCATCGACGCCGTCCACCCGCGCCATCCGCTGGCCCGCCGGGCCGGTCACCACGTACTCGTCTCCCGGATTGCGCCCCAGCACACGCGTGACGCCCGGGAGTTGCCGCAGCGCGGCCACGTCCGAGAGCCGCAGGCCCTGGTGGCGCAACTGCTCGGCGGTCGTGGCGTCCGAGGGCGGGCCGCGGTCGATGGCGGTGAAGCTCCGAGGGAATCCCATCGCCTCGAGGTCGGCGTACGCCATGACCTTCATGGCGCGGGCGAAGGAGGTCATGGATACCAAGGACGCGGCGCCGAACACGACGCCGGAAAGGGTGAGCAGCGAGCGCAGCCGGTGCGCCCAGATCTCGCGCAGCGCGTCTCCCACCAGCTCGACGGCCCAGCGCAGCCCGGCACGAAGCTCACCCATAGCGCAACGCCTCCACCGGCGACAGCCGCGCGGCGCGCAGCGCCGGGTAGACACCGGCCAGCAGCCCCACCGCCGCCGCGGTCGTGATCGCTACGGTCGCGATGAACGGACTGACCACCGCCGGCATTTGCATGAAATAGGCGACGGTTCCGGTCAGCGCGGTGCCCAATCCGAGGCCGAGCAATCCGCCCATGATGGTGATGACGAGGACCTCCGCCAGCACCTGGGCGAAGACCCCGCCCGCCGTGGCGCCCAGCGCCATGCGCGTGCCGAACTCGCGCACCCGCTCGACCACCGAGGCGAGCAGAATGTTGGCGATCACGATCCCCCCGGTGAACAGCGACACGACTCCAACCACGAGAAAGATGAAGTTGAAGAGCAGGAAAAACTGGGCGTCGTTCCCCGCGCCTGCCCCCGAGGGGCGGATCTCGAAGTCTTCCGCACCGTGCCGCGCGAACAGCAGGCTGCGCACCTGCGGCTCAGCCCGGGTGACCCCCGAATCGGGCCGCGCCTTGAGGGTGAGGAAGTCCAGCACGTCGGTCGCGGTGTAGAGGCCGATGGCGGTGGTGATCGGGATATAGGCCCGCTCGTTGCGGTACTCCAGGGCGTTGTCGGCCCACGGGGCGAAGTAGAACTCCTCGCGCTCCATCACGCCGACCACGCGATAGTTGCGGTCTCCCAGATTGACCAGGCGTCCCAGCGCGACGGGCGCGGCGCCGAACAGTGAATCGGCGAATTTCCAGCCCAGCACCGCCACGCGGGCGCGGCGGGCCACGTCCAGGTCGCTCAGATACCGCCCCACGAGCGGGCGAATGTCATTGATCACGGCATAGTCGGGCACCGTGCCGATCACCTGACCCTGGAAGTGCGCGTTCCCGACCCGGTAGGTGAGCTCGTTGGACCATCCCGGGCTCACGGCGGCGAGGGTCGTCGCCCGCAGTTTGAGGAACTCCGCGTCGCGGTAGGTGAGTCGATCGGATCCCATCTCGCGGGCGGAGGGGCGGATCGGCAAATCGCGGTTCGAGACGATGATCGTGCCGGCACCGCCCACTTCCTCGATAAAGGACTGCGTCAGCGCCGTTTGGCCGCCGAACAGCGCCAGCACCGTGACGATGCTGGCGGTACCCAGGACGAGCCCGAGCAGCGAGAGCGCGGTCTGGCCCCAGTGGCGCCGCGCCTCGTCCAAGCCGGTGAGCAGGGACTCGAGCAGACTCACACGACGCGTCCGTCGGCCATGGTAATGGTACGGTTAGTCCGGGCGGCGATCGACGCATCGTGGGTGACGAGGACGATCGTGTGGCCGGCGCCGTGCAGCTCCGCGAAGGTTTTGAGCACCTCCGCTCCGGCGTGGGAATCGAGGTTGCCCGTGGGCTCGTCCGCCATGAGGATCGCCGGCTCTCCCACGAGAGCGCGTGCGATGGCCACCCGCTGGCGCTCGCCTCCCGACAGCTCGTCGGGGCGGTGACCGATGCGGTGATCCAGTCCCAGTCGCGCCAGCAGGGTGCGGGCGCGGGCGCGTCGCTCGCCCACGGGAACGCCGCCGCGGTATTTGAGCGGCAGGGCGACGTTCTCCTCGACCGACATTCGCGGCATGAGGTTGAACGTCTGAAACACGAAGCCGACCTTGTGATTGCGAACCCGGGCGAGGCGCTTGCCCCGCAGGCCGCCGACGTCTTCGCCGTCGAGGCGGTAGTCGCCGCTGGTCGGCGTGTCGAGGCAGCCGAGGATGTGCATCAAGGTGCTCTTGCCCGAGCCCGACGGGCCCACGATCGACACGAACTCGCCGCCGGCGACGTCGACATCGACGCCGTTCAGGGCCGGCACGTCGACCCGGCCGAGGCGGTAGACCTTGGTGAGGCCGCGCGCCTGGATCAGCATTAGCGCCGTCTGGTCGGGCTGCGGGCGCGCTCGGCCGCGATCGCCGGGTCTTCGAGCGCGATGGAATCCCCGGGCGATAGCCCGGAAAGCACCTCGACAAAGGAAAGATCGGAGAGGCCGAGGGTCACGGGCGTGCTGTGCGGGTGGCCGGCGTCGAGTTTGAACACCACCGGACGGCCTTCGGAGAGAAACACGGCCTCGACCGGCACGCGCACCGCGTCGTCCCGTTCCGGACCGGCGATGCGCACGTTGGCGGTCATGCCGGGCCGCAGCACACCACGACCGTCCCCGCCACGCACGCCCACTTCGACGTCGAACACGCGGACGCGCTCCTGAAGCCGGGCCGCCGGTGGCACCAACCGGACCACCCCAAGCACCGTGTCGCCGGGGAATGCGTCCACGGTGAGCGTGACGCTGTCGCCCACCGCCACTTTGCCGATATCCACCTCGTTGACCGCCGAGCGCACCCGCAGGCTCGTGAGGTCGGCGATGGTGAACAGCTCGGTCCCGCCGCCGAATGCGCTCGTCCCGCCCACCACCGTCTCACCCTGCTCCACGCCGCGCTTGATGACGACGCCGGTCGCGGGCGCGGTGATGCTGGCCCATTGGGCGGTGTCGCCGGCGATCACCCCGCTCTGTTCCACCAGACGCAGCTGATCGCGGGTGGCGCGGAGCGCGTTGTCGGCCTGCTCCGCGGCGGCGCGGCGCTGGTCGAGCTCGGACTGGGTGATCCCGCCCGACGCGGCGAGCGCCTGGGCGCGCTCGTACTCGCGACGGGCGTTGTCGCGCTGGATCTCCGCGGCAATGATGTCGGCCCGAAGCCGGGCGAACGTGTTGGCCTGCGCGATGTCGGGCACGATGCGGACCAGCAGCTGCCCGGGACGGACCCGATCCCCTTCGCGCACCGCCAGCCGCTGCACCACGCCCGAAATCGGGGATTTCACGACGATCTGGCGCTCGGGCTCGACCACCCCCGTTTCTTCCACGAACACGCGCACGGCGCCGCGGTCCACGACCCCCACCCGGTAGGCGCGGGTGGCCGTTTCGCTGTTGGCGCCGCCGCAGCCGAACAGCCCCGCGGCGGCGAGCGCGAGTCGCACCTCCGTTTGCCTCATGATGGATGATCCCCGGTCAGGAGAGTAGCACGGCGCTCGAGTCTCCTCAACCGACGGAAGGCTCCCGGCAAAGGTTTCTCATATATTCCAGCTTCGTGCCACCGGACCTCCCTGCCGAACTCGAGGCCGCGCTCGCCGGCCGGTTCCAGCTGCGCCGCCTGCTCGGCCGCGGCGGCATGGCCAGCGTGTATCTGGCCTACGACGCCAGGCATCAGCGCGAGGTCGCGCTCAAGGTGCTGCTCCCCGGCCTCGCCGCGATCATCGGGGTCGAGCGGTTCCTCAACGAAATTCAGATCGTGGCGCGACTCACGCACCCGCATATCCTCGCGATGCACGATTCCGGCGAGGCGGGCGGGTTCCTCTACTATGTCATGCCTCACATCGAAGGCGGCTCGTTGCGCCAGCGGCTGCAGGGCGGGCAGCGCCTGTCGGCGGCGGCGGCGCTCGCGATCGCCGCGCCCGTGGCCGATGCCCTCTCCTACGCCCATCGGATGGGTGTGCTGCACCGAGACATCAAGCCCGAGAACATCCTCTTCTCACAAGGTCACGCCGTCGTGGCGGATTTCGGCATCGCCAAGGCGATCAGCACGGCGGGCGGCCCGAACCTCACCCGGACGGGATTCCCGCTGGGCACGCCCGGATACATGAGCCCTGAGCAGGCGGCCGGCCTCACCGACCTCGATGTGCGGACCGATGTCTACAGCCTGGCCGTCGTGATTTACGAAATGCTGGTGGGGGAGACGCCCGGTCGCTGGCCGACGGAGGACGCGGTGCGGGCCGGTCGCTTCCTCGAGGCGTCGGCAGCGCACCGCGCGCGGCTGGCCGAGCCGGGAAGCCGCATCGAGGCGGCCCTGGTGCGTGGCCTCGCGACCCGACACGACCAGCGCACATCCACGCCCGCCGCTCTCATCGACGACCTCCAGGGAATCGGGCCCGCGGCGCGGCGCCGCTACAGTGACGGCGAAGTGCGCGAGATCGTGAAGCGAGCCAGCGAGATTGAAGCGTCGACCCCGACCGCGGGGGGCGCGATGACGATCGGCGGGGTGGAAGCGCTCGCGGCCGAGGTTGGCATCGCGCCGGAGGTGGTGCGCGCGGCGGTCCAGTCGGCGGCCACGCCCGACGCGGCTGTCGCGATGGGCGCAACGCCAAAACGCAACCGCTGGCTCGGCGGTCCCACGTCGCTCGTGTTCGAGCGTGTCGTCGAGGGCGAATTGCCGGTGAGTGAGTGGGAGGCCTTCGTCGATGAGATCCGGCGGTCGTTGCGGAACGTGGGGCAGGTGAACCAGTTCGGTCGCTCATTCTCGTGGGTCGCCACCCGCCGCGGCTCGGCGCAACGCGACGTCGAGGTCGCCGTGTCGGTGCGCAACGGTCGCACCCGCATCACGATCCAGGAGAATCTCGGATCGCTGATCGGCGCGGTCTACGGTGGGATCGGCGGCGGCATGGGCGGCGGCGGCATGGGGCCGATCATGGGGATCCTCGTGGGGGCGCTGAATCTCCCGGTTGCGGTGGCCGTCGTGGTCCCGTTGTGGCTGGCGACCACGTACGCGACCGCCCGCACGGCGTATCACTACAGCACGCAGAAGCGCGTGCGCGAACTGACGGGCCTGGCGGATCGGCTGGCGGCGCTGGGCGCTGAGCTGGTGTCGGAGCGGCCGGCGTTGCGGAATCCTGAGCGGGT
>JBOHST010000028.1:0-4730 GCA_050733375.1 Gemmatimonadales bacterium | reverse complement strand
TTGCACGGCATCCCCGTGCTGATCAAGGACAACATCGCGACGGCCGACCGGATGATGACGAGCGCGGGCTCGCTCGCGCTCGGCGACGCGCCGGCGCCGCGCGATGCGTTCGTGACACGGCGACTGCGCGACGCGGGTGCGATCATCCTCGGCAAGACGAATCTCTCGGAGTGGGCGAACTTCCGCTCCACGCATTCGGTGAGCGGCTGGAGTGGCCGCGGTGGGCTGTGCAGGAACCCCTACGCCCTGGACCGTAACGCGTGCGGCTCGAGCTCCGGGACCGGGGTCGCGATCTCGGCGAACCTCGGCGCGGTGGGGGTGGGAACCGAAACCGACGGCTCGATCGTGTGTCCATCGGCGGCGAGCTCGCTCGTCGGGATCAAGCCCACACTCGGACTCGTGTCGCGCCGCGGCATCATTCCCATCGCGCACAGCCAGGATACGGCGGGCCCGATGGCGCGCACGGTGGCCGACGCGGCGACGCTGCTCGGCGTGCTCGCCGGGCCGGATCCCGATGATCCCGCGACCGCCGACGCGGGGACGCGTGGACGAACGGACTACGCCACGTTCCTCGACCCGAACGGGCTCAAGGGCGCCCGGATCGGTGTGGCGCGCGCCAAGTTCTTCGGCTACAGCACCGCCACCGACCGGTTGGTCGAGGCGGCGCTCGAGGTGATGAAGCGGGCCGGCGCCGTGTTGATCGATCCCGCCGACGTCCCGCACAGCGGTGAATACGACGACGCCGAGTTCACGGTGCTGTTGTACGAGTTCAAGGCCGACCTCAACGCGTACCTCGCGGGCCTGGGGCCCGCCGCCCCACACAAGACGCTCGCGGACCTGATCGCCTTCAACGAGCGAAACCGCGACCGGGAGCTGACCTACTTCGGGCAGGAGATCTTCGCCATGGCCCAGGAGAAGGGTCCGCTCACGGACGACGCCTACATCGAGGCGCTGGCGCGCTGCCGGCGGCTCTCCCGCACCGAAGGGCTCGACGTCGTGCTGGCCAAGGAGAAACTCGACGCCGTGGTGGCGCCGACGGGCAGCCCGCCGTGGACCACCGATCTGGTCAACGGCGACCACTTCCTGGGTGGGTCATCGTCGGCCGCCGCGGTGGCGGGGTACGCGAGCATCACGGTGCCGGTGGGCTACGCCCGCGGACTGCCGGTGGGGATGTCCTTCATCGGGGCGGCGTGGAGCGAGCCGACGCTGATTCGGTTGGCCTTTGGCTACGAGCACGCGACGCGACTGCGACGGGCGCCGCGGTTCCTTCCGACGGCGGATTTGTCCAGGACCTGAGGCGCTTGCGAGCGCACCCAAACGGGGACACAATAGCTCAATCGGGCTGATTCCTTCACCGGGAGATTCTTATGCGGATCACGGAACCTCGTTTGCGCAGAGCGCTCGACCTGGTCGGTTTGACGGTCCTCCTCCTGGCGCCCGCGCGGAGCCTTGCCGCCCAGGGCGGGACGATTGCCGGTCGCGTGGCCGACAGCGCCGGCGCAGCGCTCCCGCATGCGTCGGTCACGCTCGATGGGAGCACTGTGCGCGCGTCCAGCGGGAGCCAAGGTCGCTACGAGCTGCGCGGTGTGGGGCCGGGGACCTACACGTTGCGGGTGCGGCTGTTGGGATATGTGGCGCAGGCGGTGTCGGTGTCGGTGGCAACTGGGGAATCCGTCACGCGCGACTTCACGCTGGCGCTCCACCCGATCGGCTTGTCGGCGATCGACGTGGTCGTCGGCTCCCGCGCACGTCACACCGCGGGCGAGGAGCTGGCGGTGCCGGTAGATATCTTTACCGCCGAAGAGCTCGTCCAGCAGGGAACCACCGAAACCAGCCAGGTCCTGCAGTCCCTCGCCCCCTCGGTGAACTTCCCGCGGCAGACCATCACCGACGCCAATGACATCGCGCGGCCGTTCACCCTGCGGGGCCTGAGCCCCGATCACACCTTAGTCCTCCTGAACGGCTGGAGGCGGCACCAGATGGCCGTGGTCAATACCTTCGCCTTCGGCACGGGAGCTGGGTCAAGTGGTGTGGACCTCAACGCGGTCCCCGGGAGTGCCATTGAGCGGATCGAGGTGCTGCGCGACGGGGCCTCGGCCCAATACGGGTCCGACGCCATCGCCGGGGTTGTGAATCTGGTGATGAAGGAAGGCCGGTTCAGCCCCTACGTGAACGCGGAGGCCGGGCGCTTCATCACCGCCGATTACCCCGACGACGGCACCACGGTCAACGTCAACGGCGGCATCGGCATCGGCGTCGGTCGGGGTAGCCTGGGCCTGTTCGGGGAGTTCCTGCAACGGGACCCCACTAACCGGGCCTGGCCGGACTCGTTCGTCAACGCCGGCACCGGTGTGACCGACTTGATCGATCCGCGAACCGGGGAGATCATCCGTAAGCGGAATCCGGTGCCGCAACCGGTTCACCATTATGGCGACGGGCTGGAACGGGACGCACTGACTTTCGCGAACTTCCGCATGCCTCTCAACGAACGTGGGACTTGGGAGTTCTACGCCTTCGGCGGCTATAGCCACCGGGTCGGCACCGGTACCGGGTTCTGGCGCTACCATGACAGCCCTCGGAACTGGCCCGAGATCTTTCCCCTTGGCTTTCTCCCGGAGTTCCGGCCCGACGTCAACGACTACAGCGCGACCGGCGGGTTACGTACCAGCGTGGGCGGGTGGGCGCTCGACGTAGGTGGTTCCTTCGGCCGGAATCAGTTCGACTACAACCTGCGAAATACGCTCAACTCCTCGCTCGGCCCGTGTCTCGACACCCCCTGCGCGCCGGGCGCCGACGGGGTCCTCGGCACGACCGACGACCCGGGCATCCCCAACCAGCAGTCGTTTTTCGCCGGCAGTCTCAAACGCTCCGAGTACCTGGCGGGCCTCAACCTGGCTAGGCAGGTCAATCTGGGGCTTCCCTCCCCAGTGAACCTGGCGTTGGGTGCCGTCTACCGGCGAGAGAGGTTCCAGATCGAGGCGGGCGAGCGGGCTTCCTGGATCAATGGCAACCACCTCGACCAGGACAGCCTCGGGCCGGCGCCGGCGGGCTCGTCCGTCTTCCCCGGCTTCGCCCCTACCGACGCCAGCGACAACAGCCGGAGCAACTTCGGCGCCTACGCCGACCTGGAGACCAAGCTTTCCTCCCAGGTGCTGGCCAACGTGGCGGGACGGTTTGAGAGCTATAGTGACTTCGGCGAGCGAGTGACGGGGAAGCTGGCGCTCCGCTATCAGCCCTCCCCGCGGTTCGTGCTTCGCGGAGCGGCGAGCACGGGGTTCCGGGCGCCCGCCCTGGGCCAGAGCTTCTTCAGCCACACGACTACGAGCTTCATCAGCGGCCAGCTGTTCGAGATCGGCAACTTCCCGGTCAATCATCCGGCCACCCGGATCTTCGGGGCCAAACCGTTGAAAGAGGAGACCGCGGTGAATCTGAGCGCCGGGTTCGCCGTGACGCCGACCGACAACCTCAACTTTACGGTGGACTACTTCCGCATCAAGATCGACGACCGGATCTTGCTGGGGGCCACCTTTGGTGACAGCGTCTCCTCAGCCATTCTGGCTGACTCCGGCTTCACCACGGTCAGCGGGGTGCAGTTCTTCACCAATGGACTGGACACGCGAACCCAGGGCATCGACGTCACCGCCAATCTTCGGGTGCCGGCCGGGAGGGGGACGTTCGACCTCACGGGGGCTTTCAACTACACCGAGAACGAAATCACCCGAGTGGACCCGTTGCCGGCTATTCTCCAGGGGACCCCAACCACCTTGACCAGCATCCTTGATGTGGTGACCCAGGTGGCCATCGAAGAGGAACGGCCCGACTGGAGAGGCACGCTCACGGCCCAGTACTCCACCGGGCGGTTCCACGCACTGGGTCGGGCCTCCCATTTCGGGGGCTTCGCATCTGCCCAGTTGAGCTTCGCCGACCGCGAGGTGTACGGGGGAAAAACGCTGATCGACGCGGAGATCGGCTATCGCTTCGACGCCGTGAACCTATCGGTGGGCGCCCGCAATCTCTTTGACACCTATCCAGACCAGCCCCAACTCCAGTTTAACAACAACGACAACACCTTCCCCTGGGCGGCGGCCTCGCCGTTCGGCTACAACGGACGGTTCCTCTACACCCGGGCTGAGGTGGTATTGGGCTACTGAACACGGGTGGGTTCGATCCGGGAATGCTCGACTCGGTGCTCACGGCCGCTGAGCAATCCCGTCTGGCGCGCTTGCACCGTCTCGCTCGGCTGTCCGACGCCGCGATCCGCATTCCCGGCACCCGAATCGAGGTCGGGCTCGATCCGTTGTTCGGACTCGTCCCGGGAATCGGCGACGCGGTCGGTGCGGGCGTCGCCACGTACATCGTGTTCGAAGCCGCTCGTTCGGGTGCTCCGCGGAGCGTGCTGCTCCGGATGTTGGGCAACGTGGGGATCGATGCGCTGGTCGGCGCGTTCCCGGTGGCGGGCGACCTGTTCGATGCCGCCTGGAAGGCCAACCTCAAGAACGTCGACTTGCTTGAGCGGCACCTCGCAGACCCGCGCGCGACCCGCCACGCCAGCCGTCGGTTGCTCGTCGTGCTCGCCATCGCGCTGTCGCTCGTGTTCGTGGGAGCGGTGGCGCTCGCGCTGATCGTGTTGCGTGCGCTGGTCCGCCTGGTCGCGTGACGACTTCCTTCAGGCCAGCTGCTGCAACCCGGCCCGCACCACCCCAAACAGCTCGTCGATCTGTGCCGGCTCG
>JBOHST010000027.1:0-5607 GCA_050733375.1 Gemmatimonadales bacterium | reverse complement strand
TCCTCCGGCAGCATGTCGGTCGTGTAGACGTCCGGCCATCCATCGTTGTTGAGGTCCGCGATGTCGAGCCCCATCGAGAAGTAGCTGACGTAGGGCATGCGCCGCTCCACCGACTCGGTGAAGCTGCCGTCGCGGTGGTTGCTGTAGAGATAATCCTGCTCGAAGAAGTCGTTCGCGACGTACAGGTCGGGCCAGCCGTCGCGATTCACGTCGCTCACCACGACGCCCAGGCCGAAGCCGATCTCGCTGCCGTAGATGCCGGCCGCTGCGCTCACGTCGACAAAGTGTCCGTCGTCGTTGCGATACAGCCTGGCGCCGCCGAGCGGATCGCGCACCTCCCGGGTGTTGCGCAGCCCGAAGCTCGAGACCGGGCGAGGCGAGTTGCGCAGCAGAAAGAGATCCAGGTCCCCGTCGCGATCGTAGTCGAAAAACGCGGACTGCGTCGAGTAGCCGGTGTCCGCGATGCCGTAGGTCGCCGCCGCCTCCACGAACGTGGGCACCCGGTCCCCGTTCAGCCCCCGGTTCACATAGAGCGCGTTGGCCCGGCGCCGTCCCTCTACGTTGCCGGCGTGACAGACGTAGAGGTCGAGCAGCCCGTCGCCGTTTACATCGGCGAGGGTGACCCCGGTCGCCCAGAACCCGGTCTCGGCCACCCCTGCTACTTCGGTCACGTCCCGGAAGCGGAACCCGCCTTCATTCAGGTACAGCCGGTTGCCGCCCATGTTCGACGTCAGCACGAGCTCCGGCAGGCCGTCGCCCGTCAGGTCGCCCAGCGCCACGCCGCCGCCGTTGTAGTAGTTGCGATACGTGAAGACGTTCAGCTCGCGGGTATCGGTCAGGCGGTTCTCGAACCGGACGCCGGTCTGACTGGACGGGACTCGCGTGAACAGCGTACGCTCGTCGCGGGCGCCGCCCGCACCGGAGCAACCGGCGACGAGGCAGACGCCCGACACCAAAAACCGAATAGCCTGCCCCCGGAAGCGGGAGCAGGCTATCGCGGCTCGATCAGCAGCTGCGAGCGTCAATCAGTAGCCAGGGTTCTGCACCAGCAGCGGGTTGGCGTCCAGCTGCGGCTGGGGAATCGGCATCAGGATGAGATTCGGCGTCCCCGCCGTCTTGAACTCCCAGGGATCGGTGAAGCGGCCGTGCCGGATGAGATCTTGCCGCCGCTTGGCCTCCGCTGCGAGCTCGAACAGGCGCTCCTCCAGCAGTGCCGCGCGGTCAATGGCCGCGCGCGGCTGCGCCGGAGTGAAGACTCGGGCACGCAGCGCGTTCACCAGAGCGAGCGCCGCGGCGCTCCCCGCCGACTGCTCGTTCAGCGCCTCGGCCTTGATCAGATGGATCTCGGCGAGGCGGAAGTAGGCAAAGTCGTTGCCGTTGATCTCGCCGGCGGCCCGGTTGGGATCGGCCGGCCACTTGTAGACGCGAGCGCCTTCGCCTTCGGTCGCCGCGGTCACATCGTTGATCGTCACCGTGAACACCAGCGGGTTGCCCGCCCGGTCGTTGACCGGTACGCCGGTTTCCACATTGGTCTGCGGGCCGGCCAGCCACATCTGCCGGCGCTGGTCATTCGCGTCGAAGGCGTTGTAGGTCTGCGCCAGGGTCGCGAACCCGTTCCAGGGTGTGGCGTTTGTCAACTGGTTGTAGTGCAGCGCCCGCATCACGAAGTTCAGTCCCAGACCGGCTTCGTTCAGGAACTTCACGACCATGATGTTCTCGGGGGATGTCTGGTTGTCGGCGGTGAAGTTCGAGCGCCAATTGGCCGCCAGGCTGTACTGGCCGGAATTGATGATGCGATCGGCGGCATCGATCGCGGCTTGGCAGGCGTCTACGCCGCCGCTGACCTGCACCCCCAGACACGTGTTGTAGGACGTGGCGCTGACGCCGGTCTCTTTCGTCCATACGCCGGCGTTCAGATACATGCTCGCCAGGATCGCGTCGGCGGCGCCTTTGGTCAGGCGGCCGTTGCTCTCCGCCGGCCAATTGTCCGGCAGCGCCGTGCGGGCGTCCAGCAGCTCCGACTCGATGAAATCGAACACTTCGGCCCGCGTGTTGCGCGGTCGCGGCTTGATCTCGAGGTCGGTGACGATCTGCACGCCGCCAAACATGTCCATCAGTATGGAGTAGTAGAAACCCCGCAGCGTCCGCAGCTCGGCGACGATCGTCGCCTGATTCGGCACGGTCACCCTTGTCAGCGCGTCGAGCAGCACGTTGGCGCGCGCGATGCCGGTGAAGGCAACGTTCCAGGTCCCGTTCAGGAACCCGCTCGACGGGCTCGACGCCGTCCACGTCTGCCGCTGCAGCTCGAGCCACTGGCCGTTGTCGAACCAGTCCGAGCCCCGCGTCGGGACGACCATCTCGTCCGAGCTGACCTCCGTTGCAAACCAGTAGTCGTCCAGCGTGGACCGCAGCTGGGCGTACACCGACGCCAGGCCGCCCAGCACTTCGGCCTCGTTGCGGTAGAAGTTCTCAGGTGCAATGGAACTCGACGGCGTCTCGGTCAAATCGGTGCACCCCTGCATGGGTACCAGCGACAGGACCAGCAGCGCGCACAGCCCCGGACCTCGGATCGATGTCGTCACAGGTGATCTCCTCTCAGAACGCGAGCCGCATGCCGGCGGTGAAGGTGCGCGGACGCGGATAACTAAGATAATCGATGCCGCGCGATGCCAGGCCCGATTCCGCGTGGACTTCGGGGTCGAGGCCGGAATAGCCGGTCAAGAGCACTAAGTTGTCGCCGGACACGTAGATGCGGGCGGATCGGGGCGCGCCCGGCGGTCCGGGGAGGTAGAAGGAGTATCCCACCGTGAGATTCTGCAACCGCATGAATGAGGCCCCTTCGATCCAACGCGACGAGAAGATGGCCGGCTCGCGGATGTCGGTCGGATCGGTCAGGGCGTCACGCAGGAAGTTCTTGCTCTGTAGCGCGTTGCTCTTCGTAGCATACACGAGCGCCGTATTGTTGAACACTTCCTGCCCGAACGCGCCCCGGAACAGGATGTTGAGGTCGAACTTGCCCCAATTCACCGTGCTGTGCAAGCCGAGCGTGAAGTCCGGATAGGCGTTGCCGATGATGGCGTAGTCGACAGCGAGCGGTGACGTCGTCTGCCCGTTGACACATCCCGCGCTGCCGGCCGAACAGGCGAACAGCTGCTTTCCCTGCGCGTCAATGCCGACAAATCGGGGCCCGAAGAACGTGCCCAGCGGCTGGCCGGGGATGATGCGCTGGGCGACTTGATTGGACTGACCCTGCCCGCTGACGCCGCCGGTGGTGAGGAAGGTGAAGTTGCCGAGATCGATGACTTTATTCTTCTCCGTCGCGAAGACGAGCCCCGCCCGCCAAGTCAAGTTCGGCCGGGACATTGCCAGGGCGTCGAGCGAGAGCTCGAGGCCTCGATTGCGGACCTTCCCGACGTTTTCGAGCCGGGTGGGCGCGGGCGCTGGCTGCGCAACCGGCACGGTGAGCAGCAGGTCGGAAGTACGCTTGACGTAGTACTCGAGGCTGCCCGACACGCGGTTGTTCCAGAGGCCGTAATCCAGGGCCACGTTGACCTGCGACGTCTTCTCGAACCGCAAGTTCGGGTTGGGATTGCTGACCGGGGCGAACCCGAGGACGGGCAGGTCGCCGAATACGTACTTCGCGCCCCCGCTCGCTTCCAGTCTTATCAACGACGAATAGGGCGGGACGCCCGGGTTGCCCACCACGCCGTAGCCGGCGCGCAGGCGCAGGTCCGAGAACGGACCCTTGGGAATGAACTCCTCGTCACTCATGCGCCAGGATGCGGAAATCCCGGGGAACGAAGCCCACTTGTGATCCGCGCCGAACGCCGACCGGCCGTCGCGGCGGAGCACGCCCGTCAAGAAGTATCGCTGTTTGTACCCATAGCTGGCCCTGGAGATGAAGGAGATCCACCGCTCGTCGGTGCGGAACGACTCCGACGGCAACTGCACGCTGCCGCTGATCAAGTTGTTGAAGCTGGTCGCATCGGTGAGGAAGTTCCGCGCCTCGGCCCGGAATTCCTCGATGCGGTGCTCCGCGAACTCGTACACCCCCACGACGTCGAGGTCGTGCACGCCGGCGAACTGCCGAGTGAGAGTCAGCATGCCCTGAAACGTCTTGGACGTGTTGTCGCGATTCACCTGACGCGCCAGCCCCTGAAACTGCGCTCCCACCGGACTGGCCTTGGGAAGGTAGATCTGCCGCACCCCCCCCGATTTATCCACGCCGACGTTAATCTGCGCCGTGAGGCCGGCCACCAGGTCGAGCTCCGCCGACACGTTGCCCAGGGTGCGGTTCGTGGTGCCGAAGTCCTGGATCTGCTCGGCCAGCGCCACCGGGTTGCGCACCGACTGCGAGCCGGCCCCGATTTCGAAGAACCTGGTTCCAGCTGAATCGGTGACCATCACGGGCTGCGTCGGATTAAAAATTGCCACGTTCTGGAACACGCCGCCTTCGAAGCCGCCGGTATTCTCAAAGGCGAGATAGTCGTTGTTCGCCTGCGAGGTCGTCACATTGAGCCCGAGGCGGAAGCGATTGTTCAGGGCGTAGTGCGTGGCGCCGAGGCGACCCTGAATCCGTCGGAAGCCGCTCGAGAGCGCTACCCCCTGCTCGTTCATATAGTTCAACGACGCCCGATAGCGCGTGACATCGCTGCCACCGGCGAACGACAGGTTGTGATTGGTCGTCACGGCGGTGCGGTTCACAGCCTTGGCCCAGTCCGTGTTGGCCGTCCCGAGCCCGGCAAGGAAGGTCGGGTTCAGGCCCTTGGTCGTGTCCGTATTGTAGAGCGCCACCTGGCCCTGCACGAACTGGCGATATTCATCGCCGGTGAGCACATCCAGTGATCTGGAAGGCGTCGCCGTCGCCACATAGCTCTCGTACGCCAGGGACGCCCCGCCCGAGGCGCCCTTTTTTGTCTCGATCAAGATGACGCCGTTGGCGCCGCGGCTGCCGTAGATGGCCGTCGCCGAGGCATCCTTGAGAATCGTGATCGAGCCGATGTCGGACGGGTTGAGCAGGTTCAGCGGGCTGCGAGGCAGCGGGGGGCTGCCGCCGACGCCGAAGCCGGCCGCTTCGGGTTCCACGTTCGTAATGGGAACGCCGTCGATGACGTACAGCGGCTCGTTGCTGGCACTGATGGACGTCGCGCCGCGGATGCGGATTTGCACGCCGGCGCCGGGCTCGCCGTTGTTCGTCGTGATAAGGACGCCGGCGACCCTGCCCTGCAGCAACCCGTTCACATTCGTCATCACGCCGACATCGGCAGTGGCGGGGTCGACCGTCGACACCGAGCCCGTGATCGCTTCGCGACGCTGGGTGCCGTAGCCGGTCACCACCAGCGGTTCGAGAATCGCCGCCTGGGGGCTCAGCGCGAAGTTCGCCGGGACCACCGATCCGGCGGTTACCGCGACTTCCTGCTCGAGCGGGGCGTAGCCGATCCGCGTTACCCGTATTCTTCGGGTTCCCGCGGGGACGGCGGTCAGGGTGAAGCCGCCGTTTTGTCGGGTCTGCGTTCCGAGCGGCGTCCCTAAGACCCGGATGACGACGCCGGCAAGGCCCTGTTGCGTGCCGACATCGGTCACCTCTCCCGTGATCGTGCCTGTCGA
>JBOHST010000026.1:0-19849 GCA_050733375.1 Gemmatimonadales bacterium | reverse complement strand
TCCGACACGTCGGCGATCGCCGCCCTGGCGGCACTCGCCGGCGCGCCTGGCGCCCCGCGGCCGCCGGAGGTGTTTCAGGCCGCGGGGCCGACCGGCGTGCTGGGGCAGTTCGCCAACCTCGGGCTGGATCTGAACCTCCGCTTCGAGCTGAAGGCGGATCAGTTCCGCAACCTGCGCTGTAACGCGTTCGAGCAGCAGCAGGTGGTGTCGGGATGTCGAGCCGGGTTTCCCACCGTCACGCCCAATCCCCAGTATGCCATCCGCTCGGGCGGCGTGGTGGGGCAGCGCCTGCACCTGAACGTGGACTTCGACAGCCAGCGCGAATTCGACGCCAACAACAACCTCCAGGTCTGGTACGAAGGGCTCGAGGACGAGATCCTGCGGCGCGTCGAGGCGGGCAACGTGTCGTTCCAGGCGCCTGGCTCGCGCTTTATCAGCGCGGCGATCCCGGCCAACAACTTCGGCGTGCAGGCCGTCGCCCAGGTCGGCGCCCTGGAGCTGCGCGGCATCTTCGCGCAGCAGAAGGGCAACGTCGTCCGCGACCGCGTCTATACCGTGGGCGAGACCACGACTGAAGCCATCGACCGCGCGTTCCGCGACCTCGACTATGAGCCGGGCCGGTTCTTCTTCGCGGTGGATCCGGCCGCCATCCCCGGCTACCCCGCCGTGGACGTCCTGAATATCCCGGCCGCTACGCTGCCCGACTCGCTGCGAGTCGCGGGCCTGCAGGTGTATCGCGTCCGCTCGCTCGCCACCTCTGGCAACACGAATCAGAACATCGGCGGCGTCACCGCCGTGGCCTGCGGACCGGGCGCGCAGGCGGTGGATTGCTCGACCGAGCGGGCCGGGCCGTTCCAGTGGGAGCTGCTGATAGAGGACCGGGACTACTACATCGGTCCGACCAACGCGTGGTTCGCGCTGGCCAATCGGCTCGACCCCAACGACTATCTCGCGGTGTCCTACGTTCCGTTCGGGGTCCCCAGCTGCGAGACCGGCCGCTGCGTGGGCACGTTCCCGCTCACCGCCAATCCGGACACGACGGTCGTGGACACCCTCCGATTGGTGTACGACCCGCGCCCCGGTGTGACCGCCGCTTCCCCCGCGTTCCGCTTCGAGATCCGGTCCGCGTATCGTGTCGGCGGCCGCGAGATCGACCGCGGCACGCTCACACTGGCGCTCTCGCTGAACCAGCGCGAGCGACCGGAGGGCTCGACCGAGACCTACCTCGGTCGGCTCGGGTTGGCGCTCGCCAACGACCCCAACGCGTTCGACCAATACAACCGGCTATTCCCTCGCGAATACGACCAGCAGAGCGGACCGGTGCGGGATTACTACGTCATATTTCCGCACCTCGAACCGTTCGCCGACTCGACCCGGCTCGTGCCGGCCGAGCGCAACGACTCGCTGTACCGCACGCCGCGCGGGCTGCTCGCCACACAGGGGCCACCGTCGCTGTTCGTGCTGACGGTGCACGCCGATGCCTCGGCCTCGTCGGACAAGGGCACCCTGTCGTTGTCGAGCTTTCAGATCCGCGAGGGGAGCGAAAAGCTGTACCTCGGCAACAACCTCCTGATCCGCGATGTCGACTACACCATCGACTACACGGTCGGGCTCGTCACCTTCAAGAATCCGGAGACCCTCTTCGGGGCCGGGCCGGGCGTGGTGCACGCCCAGTTCGAGGAGCGCGCCTCGTTCACCATCGCTCCGACGTCGATCTACGGCCTCGCCGGCCGCTACGATCTCGGATCCGTCGGCCAGGTGAACCTGACGGGGCTGTTCCAGAAGGAGCAGACGGCGTTCACCCGCCCGCAGCTGGGGTTCGAGCCGGCCGCGAGTTTCATCGGCGGTGTGAGCGCCAACCTCCACTTCCAACCGGAGTGGATCACGGGCCTGGCCAACCTTCTGCCGGGCCCGCACAGCGACGCGCCGTCGTTTCTCACGCTCGCGGGTGAGGTGGCGCTGTCGCAGCCGCGTCCCAACGCCCTCGGGCAGGCCTACATCGAGGAGTTCGAGGGCGAAGCGGGCCGTTTCGTGTCGCTGGGCGAAACCGCCTGGCGCTGGGGCAGCGTCCCGTCGTCCAGCCGCGGGGCGACGGAGTTCAACGTTCCGGCGGCGGGGTTCGACACGGTCGATGCGGTACCCCTGACCTGGCAGTCCTTGCCGGTGGATTTCGGCGGTCGCCTCGTCCAGTTTCTGCCGCAGCAGATCGACCCGAGCATCCGGCTCATCGGGCAAGGTCAGGCGGCCGAGCCGGTGCTGTGGCTGATGCTCAAGCCCGACACGATGATGGGGCTCGCCGACAAGACCGGGAACCCGAACTGGCGGCGGCCCGGCAACAGCGCCAATGCGCGGATCGCCACCCGGTGGCGATCGATCACCCAGACGCTCTCGACGACGGGAGTGGACCTGTCACGCGTCGAGCACCTCGAGTTCTGGGTGTGGGAGGACAACCGGCGGACCGCGCGCGCCAACCGAACCGCGGTGCTGTTCGATTTCGGCGCCGTGTTCGAGGACGGGCTCGCCTTCATCCCCGATTCCTTCACCGTGAGCCCGGCCGGGGACACCACCTACCACGGGGTCCGGACGGTCGGGGTGGGGCGGCTCGACACCGAGCGCGACCCGTTCACCCTCTCGTGGAACGCCGCGACCGACGACGAGGGGATCCTCACCGACCGGGTCGTGGACGGCATCCGCAACGCCAATACGGGAGCGCTGATCGATACGCTGCCGCTGTGTAGCGCCACGGTGAACGGGCAGCTGCAGAACTACGCCTTTGGCGACCCGCGCTCACGCTGCGGCCGCCGCAACGGCGCGCTCGACGCCGAGGACCAGGACGGCGACTCGAGGCTCGACGTGACGGTTGGGGTGCGCAGCCAGGAGGATTTCATCCGCTTCGTGTTCCCCATCGGCGACGAGCAACACTTCGTGCGCGATGGCGGCATGGTGGCGGTGCCCGCGAATCAGGGCGGGGGCACGTCCGGCTGGCGGCTGTACCGGATCCCGTTCCGCACGGACACGTTGCAGCAGGGGTCGCCGAACCTGCGGCAGGTGCAGGCGCTGCGTCTGACGGTCCTGGCGCCCGAGACGGCGCTGCCCGGCGAGCCCGACCCGCAGGTGTACTTTGCGCTGTCGCGCGTGCGGCTGGTCGGCAGCACGTGGCTCAAGCGCGCCGAGACGCCGGTCGTGGGCCTGGGCGGCGACCGCGGCACCGGCTTGGGAGAGGTCAACGCGTCGGTGGTCAGCACCGAGAACCGCGACCTGGGCTACACGCCGCCCCCGGGGGTGACCGACCAGGCGGGGCGGGCCGACGTCGGGCTCCAGGTCGGATCGACGCAGATCAACGAGCAGTCGCTGCGGTTGCTCGCGCGCGGGCTCGTCGTCGGCCAGCGTGCCGAGGCGTTCACCCGCTTCGGCGCCGAGGGAGACAAGAACTTCCTCAAGTACCGCCGGCTGCGGGTGTGGGCGCGAGGGCGCGGTCCGGGCTGGGAGGACGGCGACCTGGAGTTCTTCTTCAAGGTCGGCAAGAACGCCGACAACTTCTACCTGTATCACGCGCCGGCGCGCACCAGCTCGTGGGAGCCGGAGGTCGTGATCGTACTGGACCGGTGGGTGTCGCTGCGGGCGCGCATCGAGCAGGCGTGGCTCAGCGGCGCCCCGCCGTTCGTAGACGCCAGCTGTCCCGACAGCACCATCGCCCCGTTCGACTCGGCGTACGTGATGTGCGACGGGCCGTATGTCGCCCACGTGAAGGACCCGGGAATCGCGCCGCCCAACCTGGCGGCGGTACAGGAGGTCGCCGCCGGGATCCTGCGGGTGCGCGCATCCACGTTCATCGACCAGGCCGAAGTCTGGGTGGACGACATCCGGTTGCACGACGTCGTCCAGGACATGGGAACCGCTGCGGCGCTGGACGTCGCGCTCACCGTCGCAAACCTGGCCGAGGTGACGCTGGGCATGTCGCATCGCGACGGCGACTTTCGCCAGCTCGGCGAAGATCCCAGCTACGTGACCAACGACGTGTTGAACCTCAGCGCGACCGTCCATCTGGAACGGTTCCTGCCGACCGCGTGGGGACTCGCTGCGCCGCTCACGGTACGCCGGGCGGCCGTCACCAGCGATCCCCTGCTCCTCGGGGGGACCGACATCCGCAGCGACGCGCTCGCCGGGCTGCGCACGCCCCGATCCGTTGCCCGGAGCTATGCCTTCTCGCTGCGGCGGTCGCGTCGCGCACAGCAGGGCCTCACGCGCTGGCTCGTAGACCCCCTGGTGTTCTCCACCACGTACGCCGCCAGCGAGGGGCGCACGAGCCTCAGCCAGGCGACGGCGCGGAGCTGGGCTGCGTCACTCGACTACGGGCTCTCCCCCGGGGCGACCTCCGTTCCCGCCGCGCCGCGGTTTCTGGTGCAGCTCTTCCGCAAGCTGCCCGCGTTCATCGGGCGGAGCGGGTTCACCGACCGGCTCGAGCGGGCCCGGCTGCGGATCACGCCCACGGCGCTCCGCCTGCGCTCGTCCCTCGCCGGGAGCCGCGCCGAACGCACCAGTTTCCGACTGCCGGTGGCCGATACGGGCGATGTGCGCCTGGTGCCGGCGCGCTCGACCTCGCGCGTGTGGCGCAACAGCGGCTCGCTCGACCTGCTGCCGCTCAGCGGTGTCCAGCTGCGGGCCGATCTCGCGTCGCAACGGGACTTGCGCGACTACGGCGACTCGTCGAGCATCGCCCGCCTCGCGGGGGCGGCGCGGAAATCATTGCTGGGCGTCGACGTGGGGTTCGAATCGCAGCGGACCCTCGGCACGTTCTTCGGCCTCACCCCGCAATTCGTGCCCTGGCTGCGGCCCCGCAGCTCGCTCACCACGAGCTTCTCGCTCACCCGGGACGCCAACGGCCGCACGCCCGTCAGGGAGCTGGGCGACTCCGGCGCCTTCCGGCTCCCCACCGCGTTCAGCAACAGTCAACGGCTCGATGTCGGGACACAGGTGGACGTGGGTCGCCTGGGCCGCGGCCTGTTCGGCGACTCGGCGCGCATCGCCCGCTGGCTCGGACGAGTGACGTCGCTCGACGTGGGCTTCAACCGCGACCGCACCTCGAGCTACGCCGGCGTTGCGAAGGCGCCTCCCCTCGGATATCAGCTCGCCTGGACCGGCTTCGCCGGCTTCCTCGTCCAGCAAGGTGAGCTCGCCACGTCGGCGGTCTACAACACCACCGGCCGCGCCGCCGCGGCCATAAGCCTGCCGCTCGGATTCCGCGTCAACATGGTGTACCAACGGGTCAATGGCACGACCTGGCTGCTGCGTATCGCCGACCAGGTGCCGATCCGCAAGCGATCCCGCGAATGGCCCTCAGGCACCATCACCTGGGCGTTCACCCCGCCGCGCAACGCCCTCCTGTCGGGCCTCACCGCGCAGCTGGCGCTGCTGGTCCGGGAGGGCGTGAGCGAGCAACCGGCCCTCGGGGGCGACCCCTCGGCGGGCCGCATCATCACACAGACCTCCGACCGCACCGTCGCGCCGGGGGTGACCGCCACCTGGGCCCGCGGCGTGCTGACCTCGTTCGACGCGTCCCGGCTGCGTAGCGAGCAGATCAACGCCGGCAATCTGTTCCGTACCGTGCGCAGCCAGCGCGGCGCCAGCGTATCGTTCTCGTGGCGACCGCCGGCATCGCTGGTGCGGCTCAAGACCGACATCCGCACCACGGCTCGATACGCGTATGCCCTCAACACCACGTGTCTGCGGGCGGCGGGCCAGGAAACGTGTGCTTCCTACGTGGACAGCCGGCGAACCGAGGGCAACCTTACGATGGACACAAGTTTTCCACCTTCCCTCAGCGCGGGGCTCCAGATGGCATACCTCCTCAACGACGAGCGACAGATCAATCGCAAGGTATCCCAGCTCGTCCTCACGGCGTTCGTTCAGCTCAACACCAGCGTGGGACAGGTGCGATGAGCGGCGCGCGTCCGTGCCGGGCCGGGATCGCCCTTGCGAGCGCCGCGCTCGCCGCCTGCTCCGCGAACGCGAGGCCGCCGAGCGAGTTCGACGGCGCGCGGGCGTTCGGCTACCTGGAGCAGCAGCTGCGCTTCGGCCCCCGCATTCCCGGCACGCCGGGCCACGAGCAAACCGGTGATTGGATCCTCGCCCAGCTGCGGTCGCGGGCCGATACCGTGATCGTGCAGGAGATCACACACCGCACCGCACGCGGGCAGACGCTACGGTTGCGGAATTTCTTCGCCCGTTTCCGGCCGGACGCGGCCGAGCGTGTGCTGTTCCTCGCGCACTGGGACACCCGCCCGGTCGCCGACAAGAGCGCCAACCTCGCCGCCCAGCGCCAGCCCGTCCCCGGGGCCAGTGACGGCGCCTCCGGCGTCGCCGTGTTGCTCGGGGTGGCCGACGCGCTCAAGGCCAACCCGCCGGCGCAAGGGGTCGATCTGCTGTTCGTGGACGGGGAGGACTACGGGGACTTCGCGGACTCGAACGACGTGTTGATCGGCTCGCGCTGGTTCGCCGCGCACCAACCCGCGGGCTACCCGCCGCTGTTCGCCGTGTTGTTCGACATGGTGGGCGACAAGGACCTGAACATCTACATCGAAGGGTACTCGCAAGCCGGCGCGCCCGAGGTGGTGGACCGGGTGTGGCGGACCGCGAACCGTCTGGGCTACGGGGAGGTATTCGTGCCGCAAGTGCGGCATTCGCTGACCGACGATCACATCAGCCTGCAGCGGGCGGGCATCCGCGCGATCGACGTGGTGGACTTCGACTACCCGTACTGGCATACGACGGAAGACACCTTGGACAAGGTGAGCGCGGCGTCCCTGCAAATTGTCGGTGACGTGGCGGTAGCGCTGGTGCGGTGAAAACCTGTGCGTAGTGAGTGGTGCGTTGTTTTATCCGGTGCACGATCTAGTAACGGCTCCGAATGGTCAGGATCGTAACCGTTCGTAGGAAGGTCCACCGTCGAAAACCACGCACTACTCACAACGCACCCCGCGTCGTTTTGCCCCTGCTCGCGTAGTTTCGATCCCCCACGCCAGCGGTCCGCATGCTACCGTCGGCGCATCATGGAGGACAAGCGCGCCGCTCTGTTGCTTGCCGGCCTCGCGCTCGCGGGCGCGACCGTGCGGTTCCTGCTCGCGCCGTCGCACGAGCGCGCGCCCGGCGACATCCAGCTGGTGGCCGCCGACACGCCGCCGCAGTCGGCGCTGCGAGAAACGGCGCGCCGCGCCGCCGAGCTCGCCCGCCCGCTCTTCCCTGGCGAGCGCATCGACGTGAACCGCGCCGATGTGACGGCGCTCACGCGTCTGCCCCGCATCGGCCCCGCGCTGGCACAGCGTATTGTCGCCTGGCGCGAGCACCATGGGCCGTTCGGGAGCCTCACGAGCCTCGACAGCGTTTCGGGAATCGGCCTGAAGTTGCTCGAGGCGATCCGGCCGTATGTGTCGTTTTCGGGGGCACTGCCTTGACAGTCCTTTCCCCTGAGATAGTTTAGATCATTCAAATTCAACGAGTTGCGTACGACAACTGCCGCGCTTACCCCTGACAAGCTAGGTGGGATTCTGGTTCGCGATGGCCTGATCACCGCGGACCAGCTGAAGCGTGCCCTGGCAGAGCAGAAGAACTCCGGGGGACGGCTGGGCTACACGTTGGTGAAGCTCGGTTTCGTGGAGGAGACCGAAATCACCAAAATGCTGGCCCGGCAGTACCGCATGCCGGCCGTGGACCTGTCGCGCTTCGAGGTCGACCCCAAGATCCTCAAGCTGATTTCCCCCGACATCGCCGCCAAGTACGCCGTGCTGCCGCTCAAGCGCGAAGGACGGACGCTGACGATCGCCATCGCCGACCCGAACAACGTGGCGGCGATCGAGGACATCAAGTTCATCACGCGGTGCGACATTTTCCCGGTGATCGCCGGGGAGTACACGCTACGCAACGCGATCGACAAGTACTACCAGCAGTCGGACGCGCAGCTCGCCAGCCTTCTGAAGAGCGTCGAGGACGAGGGCGCGGACGACCTCGAGGTGGTCTCGGAGCAGCAGGACGAGGAAGTCAAGGCTTCGGAGCTCGCCGAGGACGCGCCGGTGGTGAAGTTGATCAACGGGCTGCTCACCGACGCGGTCAAGCGCGGCGCCTCGGACATCCACATCGAGCCGTTCGAGCACGAGATGCGGGTCCGCTACCGGGTCGACGGCGCGCTGCAGGAGGTGATGCGACCACCGGTCAAGATGCGGGCGGCCCTCACCTCGCGCGTTAAGATCATGGCGCAGCTGAACATCGCCGAGCGTCGTGTGCCCCAGGATGGGCGCATCAAGCTGAAGATGGGCCCGCGCGTGATCGACTTCCGCGTATCCACCCTGCCCGTGCTGTTCGGCGAAAAGATCGTGCTGCGAATCCTTGACAAGGGCAACCTCACATTCGATCTCTCGAAGTTCGGATTCGAGCCCAAGGCCGAGTCCGATCTCATGAAAGCGATCCTGAACCCCTACGGGATGGTCCTGGTGACGGGCCCAACGGGGTCGGGGAAGACGACGACGTTGTATTCGGCGTTGTCGAAGATCAACACCATCGAAGTGAACATCATGACCGCCGAGGATCCCGTCGAGTACAACCTGATGGGAATCAATCAGGTGCTCGTCCGCAACGAGGTGGGGATGACGTTCGCCGCCGCGCTGAAGGCGTTCCTGCGGCAGGACCCGAACATCATCATGGTGGGCGAGATCCGCGACCTCGAGACGGGATCGATCGCCATCAAGGCGGCGCTCACCGGGCACCTCGTGCTGTCCACGTTGCATACCAACGATGCTCCGTCGACCGTCACGCGCATGGTGGACATGGGCATCGAGCCATTCAACGTGGCGAGCGCGGTCAACCTGATCGTGGCCCAGCGGCTGGTGCGCCGCATCTGCGTCGATTGCAAACAGGAGCACGACTACTCCGACGAGGAGATGCACGCCTTCGGGATCGAACGGGATCACGGCCCCTTCTTCAAGGGGACGGGCTGCGACATCTGCAACGGGACCGGGTACAAGGGCCGGCAAGGCATCTACGAGGTGATGGCGCTGTCCTCGCAGCTGCGCCGCTACATTCTCAAGGGCGCGTCGACGGAAGAGCTGCGGGAGGTCGCGGTATCCGAGGGAATGCTGACGCTGCGCATGGACGGACTGGTGAAGGTCAAGAAAAGCGTCACCACCCTCGAAGAGGTCGTGAAGGAAACCGCCGCCTGAAGGAGGCGACACGATGCCGATAAACCTTCGAGCGCTGCTCGAGGAAATGATCGAGAAGGACGCCTCCGACCTCCACATCGTCGCGGGCGAGCGGCCCAAGCTGCGGGTCGACGGCGACATCCTGAGCGCCTCCACCGAGGACGTGCTCACGCCGAAGGACACGCTGTCGCTGGCGTATTCGGTGCTGACCGAGAACCAGAAGAAGCGCTTCGAGACCGACAACGAGCTGGACTTCTCGTTCGGCATCCAGAACCTGGCGCGGTTCCGCGGCAACTGCTTCAAGCAGCGCGGCTGCGTCTCCCTCGTGATCCGGCAGATCCCGTTCACGGTGCGGACGTTCGACGAGCTCGGACTGCCGGCCATCGTCGCCAAGCTCGCCGACAAGCCGCGCGGGCTGGTGCTCGTCACCGGGCCCACGGGCTCGGGGAAGAGCACGACGCTCGCCGCCATGATCGACAAGATCAACAAGGAGCTCAAGGGTCATATCATCACCGTGGAGGACCCGATCGAGTTCATCCACCGCCACCAGCAATGCCTGGTCAATCAGCGGGAGGTGGGCACCGATACCAACAGCTTCGCGGCGGCGCTGAAGTACGCGCTGCGGCAGGATCCGGACGTCGTGCTGATCGGCGAAATGCGCGATCTGGAAACGACCCAATCGGCCCTGACGATCGCCGAAACCGGCCATCTCGCGTTTGCGACGTTGCACACGAACTCGGCGGCCGAGACGATCAATCGGATCATCGATATTTTCCCGGCCCACCAGCAGTCGCAAATCCGCGCGCAGCTCGCCTTCGTGCTCGAGGGGGTGGTGACGCAGACGCTGCTGCAAAAGGCCAAGGGGCGGGGCAGGGTGATGGCGGCCGAAATCATGGTCTGCACCCCGGCGATCCGGGCGCTGATCCGAGACGACAAAGTGCATCAGATCTATTCCGCGATGCAGGCGGGCAAAAAGCATGGCATGCAGACGCTCAACGACGCCCTGTACCAGCTCTACATGCAGCGCGATGTGGTCAAGGAGGAGTGCCTGCGGGTTTCATCGGATCCGAACGAGTTCCTGCGCATGATCGGCGAGGCGCCGATGGACGACGGCCTGTCCGCCGCCCCCGCGCCGGCCGGCGCGTCCAAACTGGCCGCGCGGCGCTAAGGGAGGGTACCCATGCCAGTCTTCGACTACACGGCACGCAACCTCAAGGGCGGTCTGGAGAAAGGTCAGGTCGACCTCCCCGGCCGCGACGACGTCATCGCCCACCTGCGCAAGAACCGCCTCGTGGTGGTCAACGTGCGGCAGGCGCCCAAGTCGGTCTCGTTCGGGAGCTTTTTCAAGCCCGGAGTGAAGACGCGCGACGTCGTGGTGTTCACGCGGCAGTTCGCCACGATGATCAACGCGGGACTGCCGCTGGTGCAGGCCCTCGACATCCTGGCCCAACAGACCGAGAACAAGGCGCTGGCCGACTTCACCCGGCAGGTGGTGTACGACGTGGAGAGTGGCCAAACCCTCGCGGATGCGCTCCGCAAACACCCCAAGGCGTTTTCCGACCTGTATGTGAACATGGTCGCGGCGGGCGAAGCGGGCGGCATCCTCGACACCATCCTGCTGCGCTTGGCGGAGTTCCTCGAGAAGAACGACGCCATCATCCGCAAAGTGAAGGGCGCGATGGTGTACCCGGTGGTCATCATGTCGGTGGCCGTGATCGCGATCGCGGTGCTGCTGATTTTCGTGATCCCGACGTTCCAGACGATGTTCGCGTCGGTGCAGCTGGAGCTGCCGCTGCCGACCCGTATCGTCATCGGCATGAGTCAGCTGCTGACGAGTTACTGGTGGGTGATCCTCGGGGTGATCGTGCTGGGGGCGTTCTCGCTCAACCGCTACTACAAGACGAGCCGCGGGCGGTTGCAGATCGACTCGCTGATGCTCCGGTTGCCGGTGATCGGCGATGTGCTGCGCAAGTCCGCGGTGTCGCGCTTCACGCGGACCTTGGGCACGCTCATTTCTTCGGGCGTGTCGATCCTCGACGGCCTCGAGATCACGGCGCGCACGGCGGGCAACATGGTGATCCACAACGCCGTCATGGAGTCGCGCCAGTCCATCGCGGGGGGCGATACCATCGCGGCCCCGCTGCAGCGGTCCAAGGTGTTCCCGCCGATGGTCATCTCGATGATTGCGGTTGGCGAGCAGACCGGCGGACTGGACGAGATGCTTTCCAAAATCGCCGATTTCTATGATGAAGAGGTCGACGCCGCGGTCGGCACGCTGCTCTCCCTCATGGAACCGGTCATGATCGTGGTGCTGGGCGTCATCGTCGGCGGCATGGTGGTCGCCATGTACCTGCCGATCTTCGACATGGTGAACGCGGTGCAGTGAGCGGTGGCCGAGGTCCCAACCGAGCCTCGACGGGCCCCGGAATGGGGCCCGTTTCGTATCTGTTCTTGCATTTTGCCACACCTCACCCAATACTTAGCACCTTGTCAGACTTGAGGTTAGATGCGCTGGTTCGGCGGTTCGTCCAAAGCGTCCAAGGTCCCAAGCCCCAAAAACCTGCTCCGCCTCGTCTACATCGGGCGCGTGTCGGTGGCCATCGCCATCTACCTCACGGCGGCGCTCAAGGTGAGGATCGCGGCGCCGCTCGACATCCTCGTCACCTCCGTTCTGCTCCTCGCCACGCTCGCCTTCACAGGCGCTTCCTACTGGCACACGCACGCGCGCAACCGGCCCCCCGGCCGCACGCTGCTCTACCTGCAGGCGCTGTTTGACGTCGTGTTGGTGACCACCGTGGTCCACGTCACGGGGGGTCCGGACAGCGACTTCTCGACCTTGTACGTGCCGGTGATCGCGGTGACAGCGGTGCTGATGCCGCCGGCGAGCACCGCGCTGATCACGGTGCTCGTCGGGCTTGCCTACCTCGCCGATCTGCTGTTCGGGCACCATACCGCCGTCTCCTCGGCGTTGTGGATTCAGCTCGGCCTGTTCGCGGTGGTGGCGGCAGTCCCCGCCTATTTCGCGA
This sequence comes from Gemmatimonadales bacterium, assembly GCA_050733375.1. Lineage (GTDB taxonomy): Bacteria > Gemmatimonadota > Gemmatimonadetes > Gemmatimonadales > GWC2-71-9 > DASTHG01. The sequence goes on along the minus strand of JBOHST010000026.1, from coordinate 7,635 downwards.
GCCGCATCAAAGTGATGACCGCCGAGCACGAGGCCCTCGCGGGCGAGCTGCGCCAGGCGCGACTCGAGGCGAGCGACGTGCTGCTCAACCTCGCCAGTGGGGTGCTCACCGTGGACGCCGAGGGCCGGCTCTTGTTCTCGAACCCCGCGGCCGAGGAGATCCTCGGGTTCCGCGCCGACGATTGGTTGGGGCGGATGTTCCTGCCGGAGCTGGCACGCACCGCGCCGGAGTTCTGGGCGGCAGTGGCGTCCACGGCGCGACGCGGCATCCGCCTGATGCGCGTGGAGGCGATCGTGCGCCGGTCCGATCGGACGTTTCCGGTCGGGCTCACCACCACCACGATCACGGTCGGCGCCGGGCAGCCACCGCGGGTGACGGCCATCTTCACCGACATCTCCGATTCAAAGCGGCTCGATGAGCTGCACCTGCGCGCGGAGCGGCTCGAAGCGGTCGCGGAGCTCTCGGCCAGTCTGGCGCACGAAATCAAGAACCCGCTCGCCTCGATCCGCTCCTCGGTTGAGCAGCTGTCGCGATCGAGCCGCGCCAACCCGGACGAAAAGTTCCTGGCGAGCTTGATCGTGCGCGAGAGCGACCGTCTCAGTCGGCTGCTTTCCGAGTTTCTCGATTTCTCGCGTGTCCGCGTGACCGAGTACCGTACCATCGACCTGCGGGTGATCGCCGAGACCGCGGTCCGGGTGGTGCGCGCGCACCCCGATTGCCGGGCCGACGTCGCGATCGAGCTGACGGGCGAGCCGACCCCGATGGACGGAGACGAAGACCTGGTGCATCGCGTCGTCTCCAACCTCGTGCTCAATGCGGTGCAGGCCGCCGGCACCCGGATTCTGGTGCAGACCTCCCACCCCCGCCCGGAGGACTTGCCCCCGGGGATTGCGGTCGAGAGCCCGGTGGCGCTCCGGGTCAGCGACAACGGCCCGGGCATCCCCGATTCGGTGCGCGAGCGGCTGTTCGAGCCGTTCGTGACGGGCCGGGTTGGCGGGACCGGCCTGGGCCTGGCCATTGTGCAGCGCGCCGTGGCGGCGCATCGCGGGATGGTGCTGGTCGACTCGGCGCCGAGCCATGGCACCACGTTCACCGTGTACTTCCCGGCGGCCCGCCGGAAGGAAGAAGCCGCATGACCACCGCTCCGGTTCCCTCGCTTCTCATCATCGACGACGAGTCGGCGATCCTCGATGCCCTGCGCATCCTGCTCAAGAACGAAGGGTTCGACGTCACCACCGCGCAGGGCGGGAAGGCGGGACTGGAGCAGATCAAGAGCTCGACCCCGGATATCGTGCTCACCGACGTGCGCATGCCGCAGGTGACGGGGATCGACGTCCTGACCGCGATGCGCCATCAAGACCCCGAAACCCCGGTCATCCTCATGACGGCCCAGGCGTCGCTGCAGACCGCCATCCAGGCGGTCAACGAGGGCGCGTTCTATTACATCCAAAAGCCGTTCTCCAACGACGACATGATCGCCATCTGCCGGCGGGCGGCCGAGCATCGTCGCCTGCGGGCGGAGAACAAGCAGCTGAAGCAGGAGATTCGACGGCGCGAGCGCTCCCGCTTCGTCACGCCCCTGGGGAAGTCCCGGGTGTTCGCCGACGTGCTGCGGCTGGCGGAGCAGGTCGCGCCCACCGAGAGCACGGTATTGATCCAGGGGGAGTCGGGCACGGGCAAGGAGGTCATCGCCCGGTTCATTCACGAGCTCTCGGCGCGCAACGAGAGCCAGTTCCTGTCGCTGAACTGCGGGGCGTTGCCCGAGAGCCTGCTCGAATCCGAGCTGTTCGGGCACGTGAAAGGGTCGTTCACCGGCGCCGTTCGGGACAAGCAGGGGCTGTTCGCCGCCGCCCGCGGCGGCACGTTTTTCCTGGATGAAATCGGAGAGATGTCACCCGCGACCCAGGTGAAGCTGTTGCGCGTGCTGCAGGAACGAGAGGCGATTCCCGTCGGCGGCACCGAGGCGATTCCCGTGGACGTCCGGGTGGTCGCGGCCACCAACCGGGACTTGGAGGACGACATCAAGCGGGGTCGGTTCCGCACCGACCTCTTTTACCGGCTGAACGTCATCGCCATCCACCTGCCGCCGCTGCGCGAGCGCCGGGACGATATCGAAATCTTCGTCAACGCGTTCCTCGACCGCATCGCCAAAGAGCATGGCGGGCCGCCGAAGCGGCTGGCCCCAGAGGCGATGGATGCGGTGCTGGCGTATGACTGGCCCGGCAACGTCCGCGAGCTCGAAAACGCGCTCGAGCGCGCCGAGGTGCTGACCAAGGGAGAGGTCATTCCCCACTCCGCCATGCCCGGGAAGGTCACCGAGCGGCGTGCCGAGCCGCTGGTCGCCGAGCGCGCGCACCACAATCCCACCCTGGACACCATCGAACGGGCCTACATCACCTGGGTGCTCCAGGCCGAGGGGGGCAATAAGAGTCGCGCCGCCGAGGTGCTGGGGGTCAATCCCTCCACGCTGTACCGCAAGCTGAGCCGCTACGACGGTACTTCGAAAGCGGAGGAGGAGGCCTGACGCCCGCCGCAGCGCGACGCGTGGCGGTCGAAGCTGCCGCCGTCGCTCTCGTTGTCGCGGTCGTCCACGTCGTGTTCCGATTGTCCGCCGGCTTTCTCTTCGGCGTCTTCGACGACGACGGCGTCTACGTGGCCTTGGGCAAATCCATCGCCCAGGGAACCGGGTACCACTCGATCCATCTCGCAGGGATGCCGGTGCAGGTCCGATATCCCCCCGGCCTGCCCCTGATGCTCGCGATCCCCTGGGCGCTCGGCGGCTCGTTGAGCGCCGTGCGGAGCACGCTGGAAGTGGTCAACGTGCTCGTGACGGCGGGGGCCGCGGGCCTCATCTGGTGGATCGGACGCCGCGACTGCGGGCTCTCCCCCTGGCCCGTGGCGGTATGCGCGGTGTCACCGTTCGTCCTCGACGCCACGATTCAGTTCTACAATCTGCCGCTCAGCGAGCCGTACCTGGTCCTCGGGTGGGCGGCGGCGCTTGCGCTCGTCGCAGGTGAACCAGGTCCCGGCCGCGCCGCCGCCGTCGGATTGGTGCTGGCCGCCACCACGCTGTTTCGCGCCGCTGGCATCGCGCTCGTCCCGGCCATCCTGGCCGCCCTCGCGCTCCGCCGGCGCTGGCCGGCGGTGGCGGCGTGCGCCGCGTGTAGTCTCATCCCGCTGGCGGCCTGGGCAGGGCTCAGAGCGGTGTGGATCGCCGCGGGGCCCGTCGCGTCGGTTCCCGACGACCAGGGCTACTGGCAATGGCTTGGCGCGGGCGGTCCGGTCGCGCTGGCCGGGTACACCGCACGGACGATGGGGGCGAACGTCGTGGCATATGTGCTCGCCTTGGCGCGCTACCTCGTCTCGATCCAGACGGTGGGGATCATCACGGTCGGCGCCGCCATTCTCGCCGCGGCAGTCGCGTGCATCCGGCTGCGGCGCACTCACCCCGCGCTCGTGTTGACCGTGCTGTGCGTCACAGCCCTCACCCTGAGCTGGCCGTTCGCCCAGGCGCGGCTATTCCTCCCGCTGTTGCCGTTGCTCGGGTTGCTCGTCGCCAGTAGCGTGGACTTCGGCGTGCGTCGCGCGTCGCGGGCTGTGGCCATTGGCATCCACACGATCCTGGTCCTCGCCGCCATCGCGGCCACGGGGCGACAGGTCGAGCTGCGGGCGGCTGCGGAGCGCGCCTACCAGACCGGGTCCCTGCCTGCGGTGAAGAACCGGTCGCCGATCATCACGCTCTCCTTTCGGAGCCGGTTCATTTTCCAGGTGGCCACATGGATCTCCCGAAACACGACGCCGCAGGACCGGATCATGGTGCAGGCTCCGGCGGGCGTGTTTCTCTACACGGGCCGGCGCGCGGTCTCGGCTCTCCCGACCGAGAGCCCGCTCGCGCCCTCGGTATTCGCCATCCCCGGGCGTTACCTGGCCGAACGGATCCTGACGGACAGCGTGACCGTCGTGGTGTGGACGCCGGCGACCGTCGGCCTGGGGCGCGACATCGAGACCGTGCGCACGCGTTGCCCGCGGTCGCTGGCGCGGATCCCGACGGCGCCTGAACCCCCCGTGTATTACCGGGTCGATCGGGAAGTTGATTGTCTGCGGCCGCTGCTGGATCGCAGGGAGCCGTAGCGTTGCATTCCGCGTCGTTGGTCTCAATACTTTGCCCTCCTGCGGAGACTGCACGCCTGTGGCGCCACGACCGCTCATGAGTAGTTCGGCAGCTCGCGCCGAGTCGGGCGACGCGATTGGGGCCGCCACACTCAGCCGACTGGCCGCGGCCCCGCGATACAACCGCTGGATGTTCGAGCGGCTGCGCCCCTGGCTGGGCGACCGCGTCCTCGAGGTCGGTTCGGGCATCGGCAACCTCTCGGAGTTTCTGCTGGACCGGTCCCGCGTCGTCCTCTCCGATACCGACCCGGGCTATCTCGAGCGGCTGCGGCAGCGGTTCGCGGGGCACGCGCACGTCGCGGTGGTCGCCCTGCGGCTCCCGACGTTCCACGCGGAATTAGCCCGGGAACAGTTCGATACCATCATCTGCCTGAACGTGCTGGAGCACGTGCGGGAAGACCGGCTCTCGCTCGCTGCCTTGTACCGGCTGCTCCAGCCGGGCGGACGTTTGATTCTCCTGGTGCCGGCGCTCCCCACGATTTACGGCACGCTGGACCGCGCGTTGGGTCATTTTCGCCGCTACACGCCGGCGGAGCTCCGGACCAAGTATGCCGAGGCGGGCCTCCGGATGCGGCACCTCGAGTACTTCAACCTCGCCGGGATCCCCGGCTGGTGGTTCGCCGGACGCGTGCTCAAACGGGACCTGATCCCGGCCGCCTCGCTGCGCTGGTTCGACGCGCTGGTGCCGCTGTTCCGGTTGGAGCGGTTGCTGCCATGGCGCATCGGGCAGTCCGTCATCGCGATCGGCGAAAGGCCGATGTGACCCCCCCCCGGCCCGCTGACACGTCAAATCCCGCGCTCTCCGTGGTCGTGCCGGCCTACAACGAGTCGGCCACGGTCGAAGCCGTTGCGCGCCGGCTGCGCGAGCTGCCGCTCCGACTCGAGGTGATCGCCGTCGATGACGCCTCCACCGATGGAACGGGTGTCATCCTCGACCGCCTCGAGCGCGCAGGGGTGCTCGACCGGGTCATCCACCAGAAGGAGAACCGCGGCAAGGGCGCCGCGCTGCGCGCCGGATTCGCGGCCGCGATAGGCGACGTCGTGGTCGTGCAGGACGCGGACCTGGAGTACGACCCCGGCGACCTCCCGACCCTGCTGGAGCCGATCCGCCGCGGCCGGGCGGACGCGGTGTACGGATCGCGGTTCCAGGGCGGGCCGCGTCGCGTGCTGTTCTTCTGGCACTCGGTGGGGAATCGGGCCCTCACGCTGCTCTCCAATATGTTCACCAACCTCAACCTGACGGACATGGAAACGTGCTACAAGCTGGTCCGACGCGACCTGTTGCAACGGCTGCCCCTGACGTCCGACCGATTCGGCTTCGAAGTGGAGATCACCGCTAGACTGGCCCAGGCCGGCGCCCGCATCTGGGAGCTGCCGATCACCTACAGCGGGCGCACCTACGCGGAAGGGAAAAAGATCACCTGGAAGGACGGCTGCGCCGCGCTGCTCCATATTCTCCGGTTCAATCTGTTCCCCCCCGGAGGTGAGTGGCGCAATCGCTGATGACCGGTGGGTGGGGCGCCTCGTGACCTCCCGGCAGCTCTATGTCGCGGTTGGAGCGTGCGCCCTGGTGGTCTACCTCGGGGCGTTGTGGAACGGCTTTGCGCTGGACGATGTGAGCATCATCGCGCTGAACCCGCGCGTGCACCACTGGGCCGGGCTGTGGCAGGCGTTCGGAGCACCCTATTGGCCCCCGGCGATCGGCGCGGCCATGTACCGACCCCTGGTCATCGCGACGTACGTCCTGGACTGGCACATCGGACCGGTAGCCTGGATGCACGCCGCGAACCTGCTGTGGCACGCGGGGGTCAGCGTCGCGGTGGCGGGCCTCGTCAGACACTGGACCGGCTCAGCGCAGGGAGCGCTGCTCGCCGGCCTGCTGTTCGCGGTCCATCCACTGCACGTGGAAGCGGTGGCCAACATCGTTGGCCGTGCGGACCTGATGTGCGCGCTGTTCACGGTGCTGGCGGTACACGCCGCGCTCGTGCGCGACCGGCTGTGGTGGAGTCTCGCGGCGCTCGGGCTGGGCATGCTCAGCAAGGAGAGCGCGGCCATCGTCCCCGGCTTGATCGTGCTGGGCTGGATCGTGGGAATCCGCCGCCCGGATCGGAACCGGCGGTGGGCCTACGTGGCGTCCTGGGTCGCCCTGGGCGCGGCCTATCTCCTGGTGCGATGGAGCATGCTGCACCCTTACGCGCGCCTGCTCCATCTGGCGCCGGTGTTCGCGGAAGCCAGTGCCACGGACGTACGCCTGACCGCGGTCGCCGCGCTCGCGGACGTCGCACGGCTGCTCGTGTTCCCCCTCACCCTGCGTGTCGATTACTCCCCAGCCGAACGGCCCCTGATCACCACCCCGCTCGACCCTCGATTCGCCCTCGGCCTTTTGTGCGCCGCCCTGTGGGGGGCGCTCGTATGGTTGGCATGGCGCCGCGGCCGTCGGGTGGAGGCGTTCGGACTCGGCTGGATCGCCATCGCGTTCCTGCCCGTGGCCAATCTGCTGTTTCCCACGGGCGTGCTCGTGGCGGAGCGGACGCTCTATCTCCCCTCGATCGGGCTCGCCATCGCCGCCGGCGCCTGGCTCAAGGATGTACCGACGCGGCGGCTCGCGCTCGGCGTCGCGGTGATAGTCCTGGCCGGGGGTGCGCGCACCGCGTTGCGCGTGCCGATCTGGCGCAACTCGCGCACGGTGACGCTGAGTGTGTTGCTGGATTCACCGCGGTCCTTCAGCGGCCCGGCCCGGATGGTCGGGATCTATCTGGCCGAAGGGCGGCCGGCGGAGGCGCTCGAGGCGTTTCGGGTGTCGACTCGCATCTACGACCGCGCACCACCCGTCTTTGTCCAGGGCGCCGACGCCGCGTTCGTGCTCGGGAAGCCGCAGTTGGCCGACTCCCTGCTGGCCCGACTGGAACAGCTGTGCCATCGCTGCGTTCAGTATTACCAATACGAGGCCAGTACCGCTCTCGCTCGCGGAGACAGCGCCGTCGCCGACTCGTTTCTCGTCCGGGCCCGGCGACTGGGAGCACCGCCGGGACCGTGACGGAAGGGTTTGCAAGGGAACCGAATTGTGAGACAAAGGCTGACGGTCCTATGTGTTGCTGCGCCGGCGTTTGCGCGACGGGCGTTGCAAAACGCGTGACTGGGGGCCTCCTGGCGATCACCGGACGGCTGTTCGGTAATACCTCAAGGCATTACGTTATATTGGCTTAGGCAACAACTCATGGGAGGGCACAGGGCTTGCCTATGCTCTCGTATGATTCAAGGCGCCCATCAACTTCAAGCCCGGGAGATACGAGATGAACCGCAAGGGTTTCACGCTCATTGAGCTGCTGATCGTGGTAGTGATTATCGGCATTCTGGCCGCCATCGCGATTCCGAAGTTCGCCAACACCAAAGAAAAGGCGTACATCGCCTCGATGAAGTCGGATCTGCGTAACCTGGTGACGGCGGAAGAGGCCTACTTCGCGG
>JBOHST010000025.1:0-2876 GCA_050733375.1 Gemmatimonadales bacterium | reverse complement strand
AAACTGAATCGCCGGCCCCGCAAGCGGCTCGGCTATCGCACCCCGGAGGAATGTTATGGCCGATGAGACTCAGTGTTGCACTTCAAAGTTGATATCAGACGCCGGCACAATGCGCTCGTCGATTGCGCGCCAAGACTACCCTTGGAATACGCGCGCCACGCCGTGTCCGTGCTGTCCAGCCGTACGGTGCTCGACGTCGTGCTGTCGCCCGGAAAGAGCAGCGGTTTCCTCGAGTCGAAAGCTTTCACCAAACGTTGACGTAGACCTCGACAATCGACTTCAACTTGCTCCACACGGTACTCGGCTCCAAACTCAGGCCCGTGCCGATCAAAATCCCAACGCAACCAGACGATAAAGGAGCCATCCCTGCGTCCGACCGCGGCGGTGTCCAAATCGACCGTCTCGCCTTCAGTGGTGAGAAGCCGTACCCAGTGGCGAGATGTGGCGACCTGGCAAGGAGCCATCGATGCAGCAAGGATAGAAGTGAGCAGAACAACCAGGCATACCTGTGTTTTCATGTGCCACCCGAACGCAAAAAGGACCGTGCCGAGCGCCTAACGGACCGCGCATAGTTGGTATGAAGCGGTAGCTGGACCTCCACGGTCTCGTGGTGGCAAGCTGAGCCCCACACTCTTGTTCACGCGCTCACCGTCTTGCGACGGGGCGCCCACCGGGAGGCCAGCTACCAATGGATACGATAGGGCTCGATCTGCACAAACGCGAGAGTCAGGTGTGCGTGCTGACGGAGGAGGGAGAGGTCATCGAGCGCCGCATCGTGACGAGCCGAGAGCGGTTCACCGCGGTGTTGGGCGCGCGGCCCCGCGCGCGCATCCTGCTCGAGGCCTCGACCGAGAGCGAGTGGGTTGCCCGGCACCTGGAGGCGTTGGGGCATGAGGTGATCGTGGCCGATCCCAACTTCGCGCCGATGTACGCGACCCGCCGCCGGGGGGTGAAGACGGACCGGCGCGACGCGCGCACGCTGGCCGAGGCGGGTCGGCTCGGGGCGTATCGGCGCGCCCATCGGGCGTCGGACGAGCAGCGGCATGTGCGCGCCGAGCTGGCGGTGCGCGACGCGCTGGTCCGCACCCGCACCCGTTACGTCGCGGTGATCCAGGCGCTGGTGCGTCGCGACGGCCTGCGGCTGCCCGGCGGGAGTGCGGAGCACACCGAGCGCAAGCTCGCGGCGCTGGAGATGGCGAGCGACCTGAGGCTCGAGCTGGCGCCGCTGCGGGCGGTGTGGGGGCCGCTCGAGGCGGAGATCGAGGCTGCGGACGACCGGCTCCGTGAGCTGGCCGGTGGTGATCCGGTGGTGGCTCGGTTGATGACCGCGCCCCAGATCGGGCCGGTCACGGCCGTGGCCTTCGTGGCGACGCTGGACTGCGTCACCCGGTTCAAGAGCGCGCACCAGGTGGAGGCCTATCTCGGCCTCACCCCCCGCGAGTACAGCTCGGGCGAGCAGCAGCGCCGCGGCCGGATCAGCAAGACCGGCAACTCGCGGATGCGCTACCTGCTGGTCGAGGCCGCCTGGCGGGTGTTGCGCACCAAGGACCCGGCGGCCGCCTCGCTCAAGGCCTGGGCCGAAGGGATCGCGCTGCGCCGCGGCCGCTCGATCGCGGCCGTCGCGCTGGCGCGCCGGTTGGCCGGCATCCTCTACGCCATGTGGCGCGACGGGGAGGGCTACCGCGCCCCGCGGCCGGCTGAGGTAGCGGTGGCATAGCGGTCAGCCAGGTTGTCCCAAGAGTGTGACCGACATGAGCGGTGAGCGCGTCGCAGCTTATGACCGCCGGTGAGGTCGTCGCTTAGTTGGCGCCCCGCTCCTTCGGATCCCCATTTGCGCCGACGAGCACTGCTCGTCAAATGAGAGCGCGTACAGAAGGCTGAGCGGCACCTCGAGGGGCACGGGCTGAAACGGGCCGCACGCGGCCCGACAATAGAGGTAAGAGAAAACCCGACCGCGAGGCCGCCAGCTTCATGCGCTGGTTAGGCGGCCGCCCCTTCACTCAACGATCTCAAACGCGTTCGATAGAAGTAGACGGCGCGGCAAGAGGCGACTTAGCTCAGAGTCCTCGTAGACCTCATAGACGAACCGATAGACCCCGGGGGATCGCAGCACGGAGCTGGTCAGGGGGAGGTCAGCCGGAAGAGTGTCGCCGGTGAGAAACGGCACGACACGCGGGGCGACCGCCAAGATGCCGTACCAGGCGCCAAGGGCCTGCCAATCCCTCTCGCGCTGTATTTCGAGGCGCACAAAGAAGCTGGGCAGCGGCGCATAAACGGGCTCGGTGCCGACATTTGCCATGCTAACGTGCACGCGCGAATCGGATGAGAAGCTGTACGCACGCTGGTCGGTCTGGATCTTGACCTCTATGCCATTCACTCCCAGCGGAGCGGTCGCTGGCTCAGTGTACGCCTTGCAGCCGAGCACCAGAATCAACATGATCGCAACGATGGCGCGTTCGACTGGGGACCGCGAGTTCCGTACGGGCATGGGCTGACTCTCCTGCTGTGGTGGGTCCTGGAGGAACCGACGTCGGCTTGATGAGCCGCCCTCTCTAGATATACCGCCTCAGCCACGGTGGGGTCACATGGCGTGGCGGCCGCCTAACTAGGAATTAGACCGACCTTTGTAACTACACTTCATCTAATATCACGCTGGCTAAGACGCCAGTGAACGCCGCATAAAACCCCGGCGCAATTCTGTGGTACCGCGACAACCTCCATCTGTGAACACCCTTAGACCGAAGCGCCCTACGACCGCTCATGAACACCAGCGAAGAGCGCTGTATAATACTGTCGCACTTTGTGCTGAATCGCCGCTGCGTTGCCCCTCTCCTGCCGCCCCTTCTATACTTCCCTTCGTGCCCCCCACCGACACC
>JBOHST010000024.1:0-2937 GCA_050733375.1 Gemmatimonadales bacterium | reverse complement strand
GCCGAAAACTCGCCCTACCAGACCTATCGCCTGCTGTCCCACCGCGTCGGCGCCGCGGTCGCCGCCCTGGTTCGCGATCCCGTCGCATCGCTCCGCGTGTGGAGCCGCCACGGGGGCTATCCGGGAGACGGGAGCTACCTAGAGTTTCACAAGATCCGCTGGCCGGGTGGCCTCAAGCTCTGGCGCGTGACGGGCAGCGTCATCGACCTCGGCGACAAACAGCCCTACGATCCTCCCACGGCGCGCGGCTGCGCCGCCGGCCACGCCACCCATTTCGTCCAGCTGCTGCATCGGATCGCGCATGCCGATCCCCTGGGGGACGTCATCGTGGCGCCGTTTGACACGGAGCTGTTCGGGCATTGGTGGTTCGAGGGACCGGATTTTCTGGGCGAGGTCTTCCGGAATCTTGCGAGCGCGTGGGGAGTGCGAGCGACCACGGCGAGCCGACACCTGCAGGAACGGCCCCCGGCTACGGCACTCCAGCTGGCCGCGGGATCGTGGGGGGCGAACGGCGATTACAGCATGTGGCTCAACGACGAAACGGCGTGGACCTGGCAGCGGCTGTGGCCGCTGGAACGCGCCTTTTGGGAAGCGGCGCCCGCGGCGCTCGCGGCACCGGGCTCCCGGCCCATCCTGGCCCAGGCGGCGCGCGAGCTGCTCCTCGCCCAGGCATCGGACTGGCAATTCATCATATCGACGGGGGAGGTGGCGGATTACGCCATTCGCCGCTTCACGCTCCACTGCACCGACGCCGAGCGTCTACTCGCGACCCTGGAGGAACACGGGGATCGGGAAGCCGGCGTGGCGCTCGCCGCTGAGCTTCGACTGCGCGACAACGTGTTTCCCGAGATCCTGCCGCAGATCGAGGCCTCGCTGGTGCCCACCGGAGCAACGGTGTAACGGGTTGCGCGCTCGGAGGCTGCCTCGCGTTTTTTGGGTGACGCGTAGTCGCGTTCCACTCACCACAATCCACCTCATGGAATCCACTTCGGGCCGCGTGTCCCTGCGCACCCACAAGGCTCGGCAATCCATTCGCCTGCGGAATTACGATTACACGAGGCCGGGATTCTACTTCGTCACTCTCTGCAGTCACGAACGCGCACCGCTGTTCGGCCAGGTGGAAAGGGGGGTGGTGCACCTCTCCGAGATGGGGCGAGTCGTAGGTGACTGTTGGCGCGAGATTCCCTCTCATTTCCCGAATGTCGATCTAGACGCGTTCGTCATCATGCCGGACCATGTGCACGGGATTGTGGTGATCCGGGACGGAGGATATTTGGGTGCGGTGGGCACTGACGACGGTTACATGGGCATTGACGTGGATGGGCGCGCAGACGTGGGCGGTGGTGATGTGGACATTGACGTGGATGGGCGCGCAGACGTGGTCGGTGGTGATGTGGACATTGACGTGGGCAGGGGCGCAGCATGCTGCGCCCCTGCGCTCCAATGCGGCCACGTCCGTGTCGAACGTCCATTACCCGCCCCTGCGCCCCAATGCGGCCACGTCCGCGTCGAACGTCCATCACCCGCCACGTCGCCATCCACCCGCCCGGCCAATGGTCCGACCACGATGATTGGTCGTGTGGCACCCGGTTCGCTCGGTGCGATCGTGCGATCGTTCAAATCCGCTGTCACCCGCGCCATCAACATCCGGCGCGGCACGCCGGGGGCCCGGATCTGGCAGCGGAACTACCACGAGCGCATCATCTGGAATGACGTCGCGCTTCGGAGGATTCGTTGGTACATCGTCACAAACCCGGGTCGCGCGGCACACGCAACGTAGGGACGGTGTCGTGGGCAGTTCCGGATGGCACGGTTTGCACCGTGTAGACACGTTGGGTGGTTCGCGGGTAGGGCGGAGTGTAGGTGCGCCCCTCCCGCTGCTCGCTCCCGCTGCTCGCGCTGCGCCCCTCCCGCTCCCGCCCTCCCCTCCCGCCTTCCCGCGGCCGACCTAGTCGTGCCCACTGATGTACAAGCGAATCATCTTCTCCCAGTACGGCCAGTCGTGGGACCACCCGTCCCAGGTGCGCAGCGCGTTGCCGATACCCTTGCCCCACAGCACCGCGGACATCTCCTGGTTGTTCGAGTAGGCCGGGTCGTGCGCTCCCACGGCCAGGATGATGTCTTGCTGATGGAGCGCCGCGAGCCGGTCGGGATCGCGCTCGTGGCGGATGAAATCGAACGGATTGCACGCGTACACGTTCGCGTCGGAGTAGCCGCCGGTCAGGCGCTTGATATCGTACGTCCCCGAGAGGCCGATGACGCGGTGCACCAGGTGTGGATGGCGCAGCCCGAAGCACAGGGCGTGGTAGGCGCCGAAACTCGCGCCGACCGTTATGAGGAACGGCGTCGCATTCTTGGAGAGGCTGAACGGGACGACTTCGTCGCGGAGATACTGATCGTACCGGAGATGCCGCCAGGCGCGGTGACCGGGATGCACGTGGTCCGGGGCGTACCAGCTTTCCTCGTGCACGTGATGCAGGCAGTAGAGCTGGATCCACCCGCGCTCGAGGTGCTCACCCAGGACGCCGGAGCGGTGCATCCAGCGGTCGGTCCATTCGGTGAAGCTCCCCAAGGTGGTGGGAAAGACGAACACCCGGGCCCCCGCGTGGCCCAAGACCTGTAACTCCATCTCGCGACCCAGGGCGGGGCTATGCCACCGGTGGCGCTCCTGGTTCATCCCGGCCCGCTGTTTCGCAGCAGGAACGGCAGCGCTTTGCGAAACCGCCTTCCCCACGCCGACTCGTGGTGGCGGCCATCTCGGTCCTCCTCCCAGCGGAACTCGCGGCGTAGCACGTAGCCCTGGTCGAGCAGCAGGTCGCGCACGCGGCGGGCGAGCGCCACGTGAGTCGCGCCCTCCCGCAGTCCGACGTCGAGATACAGGCGACCCGCGACCCGCGGCGCCCGCTGTATCACATCGAGGATCGCCGCGTTCGCGAA
>JBOHST010000023.1:0-5895 GCA_050733375.1 Gemmatimonadales bacterium | reverse complement strand
CTCCCCCCCAGCGAGTCCAAGATCAAGGACACGCGCTACCTCGACATTCGCGAGGACGACCAGATCGACGGGGAGCTGGTGGCGAGTTGGATTCGGCAGGCATCCGAGCTGCCCGGCTGGGTCCCGTAGCGCACGTTCCAGGCTCGTGGGCAGGGGTGGGGCGGCGTCGGGAATACTTGCGTGGGGTCCGCAGCCTAACATGATCGAGAGGAAAGCCATATGATGCGTCGTCTACATCTCGCCACGCTCATCACGGTCCTCGCTGCCTCTCCCGCATTCGCACAGAACCAAGGGTCCGTGGCGCGCGCGATCTCGTTGCCGGATACGCTGGGCGCGAACTTCGCCGTCGCAGACACGCTTACCGGCAGAAGCGGACCCGCAGACTACGACTTCCTCATCGGCACCTGGCGTTTCACGTTCCAAGCGCGGCGTCGCGATGGCTCATTCACTCCTCCGTTCACCGGGCATTGGGTTTTCACCGGAAAGCAGACGGGCGGCCAGGGTGTGCTGATCGAAGACCACTGGCGGCCGGACGACGCATCATCGGCCTGGGACGCCGGTACGTGGACCTACCGCGCCTACAACCCGGAACGCAGGATCTGGGAGATGCAGGGGATCAACACCAATAGCGGCGCATGGCAGCCGGGGCTGATGTGGCGAGCCGGTGATGACCGATTACTGACCGAGTGGTATGGGCCAATGCTTGTCCGTTTCAGGTACTTCGCCATCGAGCCGGACAAGTTTCTGTGGCGCGCCGATGCCACATTCGATCGCGGGAAAACCTGGGTCAGGGACTATTGGACGATGGAAGTGCACCGCATCGCGCGGTGAGGGAGGCTGGCTTGTCGGCATAGGCGTACCGAGGGTTCGAACTACGGCCGGCGACGGGGATCGTTCAGCGTGAGAATGGCATCGGAGTTCGATGACTCGAGGACGAGCGTGATCCGCTCCGAGCCAATGGGCACGATCGTCGCGCCTAACGCGCGGACAAGATCCAGCAGGGGGATGTCGACCTGATCGCAGCTCCGGTGGAGGCGCGCCGAGATGCGCCCGCGCCGCTGCACGCGCAGGATGGCGCGGGGCCCCGCCCCGAGCATTACCCCGTCGAGATTCGTGCCGCGCCGACTCAAATACCGGGATCCGGAGAGTACGCGCTCGATTTCGATGAATGGCACACACAGCTGATCGATTCGGGCGGGAGCCTCGTTGGCCCGGAGGTGTGGGTGCGCCAGTAACAGATACCTGTCATTCAGAAACACGTTCACCTGCCGCGGCGTCCCTCGCTCCTGGCTCGTCAGGGCGACGATGGCGGAAGCGAAGGCCCCGATCAACGCGGTGGAAACCGTCAGTCTCGCGGGCCTCATTGGGAGCCGAATGTGACGCTTCACTCTCCCCAGGCTCTCCTGTGGCTCTGGCCTCCGGGGTCGGTTGTGGGTCAGGGACAGGAGAGAGTCAGGGGAGAAGCGCCAGGCATGATATCCCCTCCCGGAATTCAGATCCTCGCAGCGACAGGCTGCGAAACCACATCTCGGTGAGGGTCACATGCGCACCATCACTGGCTCCCTATTCGCACTCTCTCTGTTGACGGCGTGCGCGACGGGTCATGACACGACTGCTCCTGCGGCGAACGAACCCCTCTCGGGGCTCGCCGGTTCTGCCGCGATAACGAGCGCCGCCTGCGGGGACGTGATCGTTTCCGATCTGCGGCTGGAGAATGACCTGAGCTGCCCCGGCGACGCGCTGACGGTGGCGGGCAGCGCCATAAAGATCAACCTGAACGGTCACACCATCGCCGGGGCTGGTGGCGGCATGGGAATTCGGGTGAACACCAGTCAGGATGTTGCGATCTTCGGCGGCACGGTGCGCGGTTTCCTGCGAGGCATATACGTCGTGGGATCAACCGGCATCGTCATCAAGGACAACCTGTTCACTCAGAACGGGACCGGTGTCCTCCTCGAGGCCTCGAGTGGCAACACCATCAAGTCGAACGAAGCGCGACAGAACAGCGCCAGGGCTTTCATGATCCGGCCGAACCTTGCCCGCACGGTGGTGTCGACCAACAATGATGTCGTCGAGAATCTCCTCATCGACAACCCGACCGGCATTTTCATCATCTCACAACCGGGGAACACCCTCAAGTCGAACATCATCTCGGGGAGCAGTGTCGCGGCGATCGACCTGCCCGCGCCGGGCGCCTCGGGAAATCTGATCAAGGACAACCTCCTGACGGCGGGCGGCGCAGGTATCAGGTTCGCCGCCGGCTGGACCGGTAACACGATACTCGGCAACACGATCTCGGCGAATGTCTGCGGGATCCAGGGCCCCAGTGCGGGCAACACGTTGCAAGGGAACACGCTCACCGGCAATACCACGGACTTCTGCCCGTAGGATGGATGGCGGCCGAGGGCAGTCGCTGGTCTCTGCTGCCAGGGCTGCCAGGGCTGACATCGGAGCCGGCTTCAGCCGGTAGAGGTCGAGATCTCGGGCGCCGCGGGCCGAGCTGCCGCGGCGCCTCGTGTTGCCTCCGCCCGCCGCGGGTCGTAGGTTCATACGGGCACACTCTGCCGCCCGGCTCTCCCCCCGAGCTCCCCAGCGCGTGACCGGAGAGGTTCGAGCCGCTCGGCGGGTAGTGAGGTCGTATGATCCGCCTGCAAACGCTCGGCGCCCTCGACTTGCGGAACAGCGAGGGCTCGGAGCTTCGGCCCATCCTGGCGCAACCCAGGCGCCTGGCGCTCCTTGCGTATCTCGCCGCCGCCAGCCCGCACGGCTTCCAGAGAAGAGACAAACTGATCACGCTCTTCTGGCCCGACCAGAACAGCGACCGGGCGCGGGCATCATTGAGCCGGGCGGTGTACTTCCTCCGCCGCGAGCTCGGCGACGACATCGTTCTGAGCCGGGGCGCTGAAGAAGTCGGCCTGGACAGCGCCCGTTTCTGGTGTGACGCGGCGGCGTTCGCGGAGGCACTCGATCATCGGCGCTATCGCGACGCGCTCGAGCTGTATCGAGGGGACATCTTGCCGGGGTTCTTCGCGTCCGATGCGCCCGGCTTCGAGGAGTGGATCGAGTCTGAGAGAGCGCGACTCAAGGAGCGCGCGTCGGTCGCGGCCTGGGCGCTCGCCGATGAAGAGGAGACCGCGGGGGACCTCGCGTCAGCCGCGCAGTGGGCGCGCCGAGGGCTGGAGCTCTCCCCGTTTCGCGAGGTCGGCCTGCGCCGTCTGCTCGCGCTTCTCGATCGCGCCGGCGACCGGGTGGGTGCGGCCTGGGCGTACGAGCGGTTCGCCGATGAGATCACGGCGGAGCTGGATCTCGATCCGTCGCCCGAAACGCGCGCGCTCATCGACGCGATTCGATCGCGCGCCAACCTGCGCCTGGACCCCTCGCCATCATCGCCCAGCGACGCCGAGTCCATGGCTGGCCCTCGAAGAGGAGGGGCGTCAGCGGAGAGGGTGACCGGAAGCCCGGTCGAGGCCGCGCCAGCGACACCCGACGGGATCCCCCCGGCGCCTCCGAGTGCGTCGCGAGGCAGGCACCTTCTGGTCGGGGCGCTGTCGATGATCGCGTTAGGCGTCCTGCTCGTCAACGGCAAGGCACTGCTGGCCCGCGACGAGACACTCGATCCGATGCGCATCGACGTCGAGACCCTCGACAACCGAACCGGTGATCCGTCACTGGATGACGCCGCTCGCTCGGTGACGGACAGGATCATCGGCGGCCTCGGTGAAACGGGCCTGTTTCAGAGCATCGCGCCGGTACAACATGCGGAACTCGGCGTGTGGCGCAGGGCGTGGGCGGGACTCACCAGCCTGGGGATGCGCGCGAAACGTGAGCGCGGCGGTGTGATCGTCTCGGGAGCGGTCTCGCGAGAACGCGGGAAACTGCTGATTGAGGTCCTGCTGACCGATATCAATCACGGCGGTCGGGTCTGGGCAGTCGCCCCCATCCCCCTGTCGGCCGCCAGGCCGGAGGCGGCCACGAACGAAGTTCGGGCGCGAGTCATCGGGGGCGTCGCCGCGCTGCGGAACCCGTATTTCGCTTCGCTTCTTCCGGCCGCCACTGCTCCGCCGACGTTCGAGGCGTACCAGGAATTCCTCGAGGGTTTCCGGCTTCAGGTGCGCGATCAGCGCGCCGAGGCCCGAAAGCACTACGGCTTGGCCGCGGCCCTCGACAGCAGCTTCACCTGGCCGCTCGTGCAGTCGGCGATGTCGGCGCTCTTTGACATGCGTCACAACACGGTTGACGTGGCGGATTCCATCCTCCGAATCCTGAGTGCCAGGCGCGATCGCCTTCCGCCGCTGCAACAGCATCTGACGGACTACATGTTGACCTCGCGGGCGCAGGACTGGGTCGGCGCCTACCGCGCGATCCGCGCAGCGGCCGACCTCGCCCCTCTCTATTACAGCTACAGCGTTGCCATGAGGGCGAGCTACCTCAGTCGGCCGCGCGAAGCCATCGAGGCTCTCCTCAGACCCGGGATGGACAGCGCTCACCGGAACGACGCGGAGACCTATTGGCTCATGCTCCCGCTCTCATACCATCAGCTGGGGGAATACGGGAATGAGCTCGATGCTGCGCGCCGGGCACGGAGATACCGTCCCGACAGCCGCAGCGCGATGAGTCAGGAGATCAGGGCGTTGGCGGGCATGGGGAACGTCGACGCGGTCCGAGCCCGGCTCGACACGCTTGTCGCGATGCCTAAGGAGGGAACGTGGGCACATCCCGCATGGGCAATGATCCGGGCGGCCGAGGAGCTCCGTGTGCACGGCTACGCTCAGGCGGCACGGGAGGTCGCGGAGCGGGCAGTTGCCTGGCACCAATCCCGCCCGGCGGAAGAGCGGGCGATGCGGGTACGGCGGTGGAACCTGGCGTACGTTCTCTATTTCCTGGAGCGCTGGGACGAGGCGGAGGCGCTCCTCCGCCCGCTGATCGCTGAATCGCCGGACGACGAGGATTACCTGGGTCTCCTCGGCGCGACAGCCGCGCGGCGAGGAGACCGCTTGACCGCGGAGAAACTTGCGACGAAGCTCGCCGGTCTCGAGCAAGTCGCTGCGGTTCCCGGCAAAACGGCAATTGTGAACCGCGCAAAAATCGCTGCCGTGCTTGGGGATCCGGCCCGAGCGGTGAGCCTGTTGAAGGATGCCTACGGGGCGCAGGGGACGCTCGAGCTGCACACGGACATTGATTTCGAGCGTCTGCGCGACTACTTGCCGTTCCAGGAGTTCACTAGACCGAAGGGGTAACCGATGGGTGCCAGATAGACCGAGCACACAGGTAGCGAGAGGTGGGACACTCGACGGTCCTGGTTCCGATTTCGAGACCACGCTTGAGATGAGCCGCACCAGCCGCCGGACCACGTCGGGGGGAGCCGGACCTGAAGGCGGTGTCGCGGGAGATCCCCGACCAGGTCCGGCTCTGAGCGGCCTGGTGCGCTACCGGTTCGGGGAAGACCCCGAGCTGATGGCGGCCTGGACGAGCTCGCGGAACGTGGTGGGGCCGTCGCGGTCCCGGGAGGTTCCGCCGGTGAGCGGGGAAGGGCAGGAGCCCGCGAAGCCGGGATACATCGCGCCGGCGGCGCTCGTCTGGCTGCGCAGGAGGTCAGGAGAGAGGAGCAGGCCGGCAGGCTCAGACCCGACTTCCCCGGGGGACGCTCCGCAGGGTTCACTCGAGATATGCTGGCAGGAGTATCCGCGTATTTGAGTGGCTGTCCGCAGGCCAAGCTGGTTTGCTGCGGCTGAGGATGCGGATATCATCATTGCGGGCTTCACAGTCTAAGTAGGCTTGCGGCTGCGTGCGCGTAGGGCATAGCCGAGATGTGTAGATTTGGGGAGCGCGGGCTAAGTACTAGAATACATCCCTCCGGCTCCCGCCGCCAGTTATTTATGAGATGTATTCTAGTAC
>JBOHST010000022.1:0-4940 GCA_050733375.1 Gemmatimonadales bacterium | reverse complement strand
GTTCCGGGCGTTGCGCGCGTCGATCGGCCCGCCGACCTCGCCGGCGCCGATACGGCGGCCGATCCGGTTGCGCGACGCTGGCTGCACCAGCTCGTGCCGGACGCCGGCGTGGCGCTCGTCGTCACCCTGGCGGAGTGGAACGCGTGGTCGTACGGCGGCGGGATCGCCTACGCGGCTCACGGGCAGCCATCGGACCTCGACGCCCATGTGCCGTTGATCCTGTGGGGCAAGGGCGTGCGGGCTGGCGTCTACGGGACGCGGGCGGCGACCGTGGACATCGCCCCGACCTTGGCCCGACTGTTGGGACTCGCGCCGTTGTCGATTCCCGACGGGAGGATACTCAACGAGGCGCTCCCCGGGCGTTGAGGTCTCCCCTCGGCCCCTAAGCCTCTAGTGGTTTGTCCGCGGGCCCCGTATAATCGGCGCTGAAGCTGGCCCATGGAGGGGCTGCCGGATGCCAGAGCCCCGACAACGGAGATCCCGAAACGGGGGAGGTCTGGTCTACTGCATCGCCGAGATGTCACCCGCGCTGCCGCACACCGGCGTCGCCTACTCGTTCGCCCGATCCTCGATGGGCCCGTGGGGCGGCTACATCACCGGCTTGGCGGAGAACATGGAGTACATCCTCACCCGCGGTGATCGTGGTGTTCTCCGGGGCGTACCTCGACGCCGTCTTCCCCGGTCTGCTGCCGCAGCCGGTGTGGTGGGCGATCCTTTACGCCATCTTCACCGGCTTGAACATCTGGGGCGTGGAGATCTCGTTCAAGTTCACGGTATTCATCACGCTTCTGGCGATCGCGATTCTGCTGCTGTTCTACGTGGCCGCGATCCCGCACGTGGATTTCAACCAGTGGGCGTTGTCGGTACCGGCCACCGAGGGGGGGTCCCGGTTCCTGCCTAAAGGCGTGCCCGGAATCTTCTACGCGCTGCCGTTCGCGATCTGGTTCTACCTGGCGATCGAGGAGGTTCCGCTCGCGGCCGAAGAGACGATGGACCCGGCCAAGGAAGTGCCCCGGGGAATCATCCTCGGGATGGCGACCCTGGCGGTCCTCGCGTTCCTGGTGTTGTTCTTCAACAGCGCGATCGCCCCAGGCGCGGACGGCATCAAGGCGTCCGGCGCACCGCTCAATGACGGCCTCAAGACGATCTTCGGCGCCGGGATGAGCACGCGCGTATTGTCGCTGATCGCCCTCGCGGGCCTGATCGCGAGCTTCCACACGATCATCTTCGCGTTCGGGCGGCAGATCTATTCGCTGTCCCGGGCGGGATACTTCCCGCGCTTCTTCTCGCTCACGCACCCCACGCGCAAGACGCCGCATGTCGCGCTGCTCGCGGGATCGGTTATGGGGTACGGCGTGGCCCTGGCGATTTACCTGGCGGGCACCGGCAGCCCCGTCGGCGCGGTGCTGCTCAACATGGCGGTGTTCGGCGCAGTGCTCTCCTACGGGTTGCAGATGGCCTCGTTTATCCTGCTGCGCGTGCGGCGCCCGAACATCAATCGACCGTACCGGAGTCCCTGGGGGATCCCCGGTGCGGTGATCACCGCCTTGATCGCCCTGGCGACCCTCGTGACGCTGTTCCTCAACCCGGCCTACAACAAGGCGGTGTACGGGGTGGCGATCTGGTACCTGCTCGGCTTGGCCTACTTCGTGTTCTACGGCCGGCACAAGCTCGTCGCCCAGGCGCCGGAGGAGGAGTTCGCCCTGCTGATCGAGGTCGGCAAGGAACTCAAACGCTGACCGGACATCAATGCAGCACCTGCTGATCGCGGATCGACGCCCGGGCGGCCCGGGCGTCATCCGCGTCGTCGAGCCGGCCACGGGCGAGCCGTTCGAGGAGGTCGCCGCGGCGGGTCCGACCGAGCTCGAGGCGGCGGTCGCCGCCGCCAAGGCGGCGCTGCCCGGGTGGGCGGCCCGCACGGCGGTGGCGCGGGCCGACGTCCTGTTCGCGTTCTCGGACCGGGTGCGCGCCCACGCCGAAGACCTGGCGGTGCTCGAAGCGCGCAACGTGGGCAAGCCGATCGGCGATGCCCGCTGGGAAGCGAACCACGTCGCCGACACGCTACGCTATTACGCCGGCGCGGCCGACAAGCATTTCGGCGAGACGATCCCGGTGAAAAAAGGCGGCCTCGACATCACGCTGCGCGTGCCGCTCGGGGTGGTGGGGGTGATCGTGCCGTGGAATTTCCCGATGGTGATCGCCACCTGGAAAATCGCCCCGGCGCTCGCCTGCGGGAATACGATCGTCCTGAAGCCGGCGAGCCTCACGCCTCTCAGCGCGCTGCGGCTGGGCGAGCTGGCCCTCGAGGCGGGCGTGCCGCCCGGGGTGCTCAACGTGGTGCCGGGGCCGGGCGCCGCCGTGGGGGCGGCGCTGTCGTCCCACCCCGACGTCGCCAAGATCGGCTTTACGGGAGAAACGGCCACCGGACGCGCGATCATGGCCGCCGCGGCGCAGTCGATCAAGCGCGTGTCGCTGGAGCTGGGGGGCAAGTCGCCGTGCGTCGTGTTTGGTGACGTAGACGTGGGGCAGGCGGCCGGCGAGGCGGCGGCGTCGGTGTTCGCCAACGCGGGGCAGGACTGTTGCGCCCGCTCACGCACCATCGTGGAGCGCTCGATCTACCCGGCGTTCGTGGAGGCGATGCGCGCCGCCGCCGAGCGGACGGTCGTGGGGAACCCGCTCGACGAGAAAACCCAGATGGGTCCCGTGATCTCCACCAGTCAGCGCGAGGTCACGGAGCGGTATCTCGCCCTGGGGAAGCAGGAAGGCGCGCGCCTCGTGTACGGTGGCGAGCGGATCGCCGGACCGGGCTACTTCCTCCGGCCGGCGGTGTTCGCCGATGCGCGTCCGGGCATGCGAATCGTGGACGAGGAGATCTTCGGTCCTGTGGCGTCGGTCATCCCGTTCGACACCGAGGACGAGGCCGTCGCGATCGCCAACGACACGATCTACGGGTTGTCGGGGTCGCTGTGGACCAACGATCTGAAGCGCGGCCTGCGCGTGGCCCGAGCCCTGCAGACCGGCGTGCTGTCGGTCAACTCGTCGTCCAGCGTGCACCTCCAGGGGCCGTTCGGCGGGTTCAAGCAATCGGGCCTGGGGCGTGAGCTGGGCATGCACGCCCTCGATCACTACTCCGAAATCAAGAACGTCTACTTCGAGACGGCGCCATGAAGACCATCACCCTCGCCGAGCTGCGACGCATGATCGAGCTGGGGACGATCGACACGGTGCTCGCCGTGTTCCCCGACCAGCAGGGACGGCTCACCGGCAAGCGCTACACCGGCCGCACCTACGTCACCCAGGCGCACGAGGGGTGGGAGGGGTGCGACTACCTGCTCGGCTGCGACATCGAGAACGAGCCCCTGCCGGGGTACGCCTTGTTTTCCTGGGATCTCGGGTACGGCGACTTCATGATCCGTCCCGATCACTCGACCCTGGTCGTGATTCCCTGGCTCGCCAAGACGGCGTTGGTGCTGGGCGACGTGGAAGGGAAAGACCACAAGCCGCTGCCGGTCGCGCCGCGCCAGGTCCTGCAGGCGCAGGTCCAGCGTGCCGCCGAGCTCGGGCTCACGATCCGCGTCGCCTCCGAGCTCGAATTCTACCTCTTCAACGACACCTACGAGCAAGCGTTCGACAAGGGCTTCCGTGGGCTGGACACCATCGGCCGCTATATCGAGGACTATCACATCCTCCAAACGACCAAAGAAGAACGGATCATGCAGGCGCTGCGGCGCCACATGGACGCCATCGGCCTCGAGGTGGAAAACTCGAAAGGGGAGTGGGGGCCGGGACAGGAAGAGCTGAACCTGGCCCACCAGGAACCGGTGTTGATGGCCGATCACCACGTCATCTTCAAACACGGCATCAAGGAAGTCGCCGCGCTGATGGGGAAGTCGATCACCTTCATGGCGAAGTGGAACACCGGCCTCGCCGGGAGCTCGTTCCACCTGCACAGCTCTATCTGGGACAAGAAAACCGGCGAACCGGCGGGCTACGACAAGACCGGGCCGGCCCATATGTCGCAGCGGCTGCAACAGTGGGTGGCCGGGCAGCTCGCCTGCGGTCGCGATTTCAGCGTCTTCTACGCGCCCTACGTGAACAGCTACCGCCGTTACATGGCGGGGACGTTCGCGCCGACGCGCCTCGTGGCCGGCGTGGACAACCGCACCTGCGGGCTCCGCCTCGTGGGCCACTCACCCAAAGCGATTCGCGTCGAGAACCGTTGCCCGGGCGCCGACGCCAACCCCTACCTTGCCTTTGCGGCCGCGGTTGCGGCAGGCATCTACGGCATCACCCACGGCCTCACGTTCGAGGGGATCTACTCGGGGGACGCCTATCGCGACCCCAAGGTGCGCGAGGTGCCGAAATCGTTGTACGAGGCCACGCGGCTGCTCGAGGAATCGACGATCGCCCGGGAAGCGTTCGGAGACGTGGTGGTGGATCATTATGTGAACACGGCGCGGCAGGAGCAGCTGGTGTACGATCGACGCGTAACCGACGTGGATCTGCTGCGCAATTTCGAGAGAGCGTGAACGCGAGTCGTCAGTCATCAGCTGTCAGTTGTCAGCGACGTGTGCAAACTGACGACTGATGACTGACGGCTGACGACTTCATGCCTGGAGCACGTATGGGTCGCCTGTCAGGAAAAGTCGCCGTCATCACCGGCTCCGGCGCCGGCCTCGGCGCGGAGGCTGCTCGCCTGTTCGCACGCGAGGGGGCGGCGGTCGTCGTGAACGACGTGAACGCCGTGGCGGGAGAACAGGTGGCGGCCGAGATCCGGGCCGCGGGCGGAACGGCGCAGTTCATCGCGGGCGATGTGCGCTCGACACCCGAGGTCGAGCGGCTCTACGCCGAGGCGAAGCGAGCGTTCGGCCTGGTCAATGTGCTGTACAACAACGCCGGGGTGTCGCCGGGCGACGATGACGGCGTCGTAAACACCAGCG
>JBOHST010000021.1:0-4544 GCA_050733375.1 Gemmatimonadales bacterium | reverse complement strand
CAGTAGGACTGGCCCGGGTTGCGGCGATAGAACTCCTGGTGATAGGCCTCAGCCGGATAAAACGTCGTCAACGGCGTGACCTCCGTGACGATGGGTGAGTCCCAGACACCCGCCTGGTCGAGGTCGGCAATGACTTCGCGCGCGACCGCCTCCTGCTCCGGACCGTGAACGAATATCGCCGACCGGTACTGGGTGCCCGTGTCGCCACCCTGGCGGTTGAGCGTTGTCGGGTCGTGAATCACGAAAAACATCTGGAGCAGATCCCGATAGGAAAGTGTCGCCGGGTCGAAGGTGACTTGCACCACCTCGGCGTGGCCGGTGCGGCCGGTGCAGACCTCCTGATACGAAGGGTTGGGTGTCGTGCCGCCGGCGTACCCCGACACGACACGCTCCACCCCCTTCACGTCCTGGAAGACCGCCTCCAGACACCAGAAACAGCCCCCGCCCAGTGTCGCCAAATCGGTTTGGTTCGTGGTCATCGCGTCGTGTGAACGTCCGGCGGACCGGACGTGTTCCCCGAGGTCCTGTCAGGTGCTGGACAGGCGGGTAGTGGAGTCGTCAGTCCCCGTCTAGCCGAGCAGCAACTCCCGCAACGCCGCCGCCGCCGGCCCGAGCGGCGTCCCGGCCCGCCATGCGATCAGGAGATCCCGCGTCCAGCGAGGCCCGGCGAGTCGCACCGCCACGATCCGCCGATCGCGCGTCCGGACGGCGTGACGCGACACCAACGCCACCCCCAATCCCGCGGCTACCGCTTCCCGGATCGCCTCCGTGCTCCCGAGCTCCATCGCCGGCTTGAGAGTGACCCCCAGCCGGGTGAGATAGCGCTCGGCAACGCCGCGGGTGCTCGAGCCCTCCTCGCGGGCGATGTACGACTCGCCGGCAATTGCGAGCGCGCGCACGGCCCGTCGGCGTGCGAGTCGATGGCGGCGCGGGACGATCAGCACAAGCTCATCCTTCATCCACGGCTGCGCCGCCAGGCCGGGCAGGAGCGGCGCCTCGCCGATCACTCCGAGCTCCACCTGCCCCGCCACGACCCACCGCTCAATCTCTCGGGTGTCGCCGATCCGGAGGCTCAGGCCAATGCCGGGATAGGCAGCGTGGAACTTGCCCAGGGCGGTGGGAAGCAGGTAGGTCCCTGGTGTCGTGCTCGCCCCGACGATGAGCGATCCACCGCGCAGCCCTCGGAGGTCAGCCACCGCCTGCTCGGCGCCGCGGAGGAGGCCCAGGGTCTGCCGGGCGTACGGCTCAAGCAGCCGGGCGGCCTGCGTCGGCCGGACGCTGCGTCCGTGACGTTCGAGCAACCGCACACCGAAGTACGCCCCGAGACCCTGGAGGTGCTCCGAGACCGCCGGCTGGCTGATGTTGCGCGCGTTCCCCGCCCGCCCCACTCCGCCCTCGTCGAGGACGGCAAGAAACAGGTCGAGCCGGTGCAGGGTCAGGCCGGGCTTTGCCATAGGTGAAATGTTATGACATTCATAAATACTTCATACTTGTCCTATGACGCAAGGTCCGGCATCATGCTCGGCAACTCGTGGCGGAGGGACGATGCCGAACGTCGCGGTAGCGCATGCGGCAGCGCAGGCGCCGCTCGAGAGCGTGATCAAGGGCGAAGTCCTGCGGATGTACCAGGAAGTGGCCGACCACCCCGAACAGGAATTCCACTTCTATCACGGGCGCGTGGCGGCCGACATGCTCGGCTACGAGCGCGCCTGGCTGGAACGCGCGCCTGCGGGGGCGGTGGCGTCATTCGCGGGGGTGGGCAATCCACACCTGCGCAGCCGGCTCCAGCCGGGCGAAACGGTGCTCGACCTGGGGAGCGGCGCGGGCCTGGACAGCATCATCGCGCGATCGCAGGTGGGCCCGACCGGGCGGGTGATCGGGGTGGACCTCAACCCGAACATGTGCGCCAAGGCCGAGGCCAACGCGGCGGCGAGCGGCGCACGCCTGGAGTGCCGGACCGGCACGATGGAGGACATTCCCCTCCCCGACGAGAGCGTGGACGTCGTGTTGTCGAACGGCGTGATCAACCTCTCGTTCCGCAAGCGACGCGTCATCAGTGAAGTATTTCGGGTGATCAAACCCGGCGGTCGTTTTTCTATCGCCGACATCGTGAGCGCGAAGCAGCTCGCGCAGAGCGTCGTCAACGATCCCAAGCTTTGGGCCAGCTGAATCGGCGGCGCTCTCCCGGAGGGAGAGATGTTCGCCCTACTCGAAGACGCCGGGTTCAGGCGGGTGCGCTCGGCGGTGGTCCCGGGGTTTGCGTTCCGCAAGCCCTCCACCCGCGATGCGGCGGAAGAGTACGGAGTAAAGGCGGTGCTCTTCACCGCGCTGAAACCGGAAAGGAGCTGACCATGCGACTGCCGATTATCGCCGCTTGCCTCGTCGGGCTCGGAGCCGTCCGGTCCGCGGCCGCACAGCAGGCCCCCGACACGTCCCTCTACACCAGGCTCGGGGGCGCGTACGCCATCGCGACCGTGGTGGACGACTTCATCGAACGCCTGCTGGTGAACAATACGTTGAACGCGAACCCCCGGATCAACGAGGCGCGCGTCCGGGTGCCGAAGGCTGGGCTCAAGTTTCACGTGACGGCGCTCGTGTGCCAGGTGACCGGGGGACCCTGCACGTACACCGGCCGCAGCATGAAGGCGTCGCACGCGCACCTGAACATCAACGACGGGCAGTGGCAGGCGATGCTCGCGGACTTTCGGATGACGCTCAACAAGTTCACCGTGCCCGCCAAGGAGCAGGGTGAGCTGATCGCGATCGTCCAGAGCACGGAGCCGGACATCGTGATCGCGCGGTAATGCACCTCAAGAGGAATTGAGCCTGAGGGTCAGAGACCATGTCAGCGACAAACGTGCATTCTGATTTCGATCGGGCGAAGGCCGACGAGTTTGGCGGCCAGGTCCTCTCCGCGCTGAACAACGGCGCCCTGTGCTTGATGATGTCGGTCGGCCACCGCACCGGTCTGTTCGACACCATGGGCGAATCGCCGCCGGCGACCTCGGAGGAGATCGCGGCCCGGGGCGGGCTCAATGAGCGTTACGTTCGGGAGTGGCTCGGAGCGATGGTCACCGCCGGGGTGGTTGAGGTCGATTCGGCCACCGCCCGTTTTTCGTTGCCGCCGGAGCATGCCGGGTTTCTGACTCGTGTGGCCGCCGCCGATAACATGGCGGTGTTTGCCCAGTACATCGCGGTGTTGGGCGGGGTGGAGGATGACATTGTCGAGTGCTTCAGGACGGGCGGAGGCGTGCCGTATGACAGATTCCAGCGATTCCACGCCGTCATGGCGGAGGACAGCGGTCAATCTGTACTCTCTTCGCTGGAATCGCATATTCTGCCGCTGGTGCCGGGAATGACCGACCGGCTCGCCAGCGGCATCCGCGTGCTCGATGTCGGATGCGGGGGTGGCCGAATCATGAATCGCTTGGCCGAGCTGTTCCCCAAGAGCCGGTTTGCGGGGATGGACCTCTCGCGGGAGGCGATCGACATGGCGCGCCGCCAGGCGTCGCAAGCGGGGCTGCGTAACATCGAGTTCACCGTGCGTGATTTGAGCGACTTCGATGAGACTGCCGAACCTGGAGCCTATGATTTCATCACGACCTTCGATGCCATACACGATCAGGCCAAACCGCTCAGTGTTTTGAAAGGAATCCATCGCGCACTCAAGCGCGAAGGCGTGTACCTGATGCAGGACATCAAGGGATCGACCCACGTCCACAACAACATCGGGCATCCGATCGGAACGTTTCTCTACACCGTTTCGTGTATGCACTGCATGACCGTGTCGCTGGCGCAGGGCGGCGAGGGTCTGGGGGCGATGTGGGGTGAGGAGAAGACGCGGGAGTACCTGGAGCAGGCCGGGTTTCGCTCCATCGAGACGCATCAACTCGCGCACGACATTCAGAACAACTGGTATGTGGTCACAAAGTGAAGGCAGCACTTGGAGTGAACCCTCAGATGATTGACGTCAGGGCGGTACAAGAGCTCTATCGATTCAACCGCTGGGCGAACGCTCGCGTATTCGACGCCATCTCAGGAGTGACCCAAGAGCAGTTCCTCAAGGACCTTGGGAGCAGCTATCCCTCGATCCGCGAGACCCTCACGCACATTGTATGGGGCGAATGGCTGTGGCTTCAGCGCTGGAGGGGAACATCACCGCGGACCGTCTTCCAAGCCACTGACTTCCCGCTGCCGGATTCTTTGAAAACACGATGGCTCGAGGTCGAGCTCGAGCAGCGAGGCTTCGTCGAATCGACGACTGCCGAACGCCTGCTGTGCATCGTGCGGTACGTCAACCTCCAAGGGCAGACCTGGGAATACCCGCTCTGGCGGCAGATGTACCACATCGTGAACCACTCGAGCTATCACCGCGGACAAGTGACCACGATGCTCCGCCAGGTGGGCGCCCGGCCCATTGCGACGGACTTTTTGGTGTTCCACGATGAGGTTGACTCGAGTGTCGCCTGAAGACGCCGGCGGCGCCCCGCCCGCCCCGGTAGCGACCATCACCGTCGAGGAGCTGCGCACCCTGCTCGAGCGCG
>JBOHST010000020.1:0-9226 GCA_050733375.1 Gemmatimonadales bacterium | reverse complement strand
GCCGACGAAGACGTAGCCCGATACGTACGGGCGCGGCACCCCGAACCCAAGCGACAACTCAACGCTCGTCTGAGCGGAGGCGGTACCGGCCGTGAGCGCCAAGGCGAGCCCGGCCAGCAAAATGGTCCGTTGCATGAGTGACCTCCTGGTCGCCGCGCATGTAGTGGAAATGCCGTGCCAGCTGGTGGCACGCTCCCAACCCGTTGACGAAGGATGAGTTGGCCATGTTAAGCGGGCTGGTGAGTCGTGCGGCAATGTCCTGCGCAGGGTACAGCTGACCGCATGCTTCAGTCCCCGAAACTGATCCCGATCTCGCGGGCCGTGGCGATCACGTCGGAGGCGAGAGCCACGCGCTTCGGATGGGAAAGCACTTCATCGATAGGGACGGGCACGATGTCCGGCGGCTGCAGCGCTACCATCATCCCGAATTGCTTTTTGGCGACGAGCCGGACGGCTGCCGCGCCAAACCGCAGCCCCAGCAGCCGGTCGAACGTGGTGGGGCTGCCGCCGCGCTGCAGGTGTCCGAGGACCAGCGATCGGGTCTCCTTGCCGGTGATCTGCTCGATGGCCTCCGCCACTTTTTCCGCAATGCCGCCGAGCCGTCGCCGCTCAGGATCTTGATAGCTCTCCATGCCACCTTTGGTGACCGCACCTTCAGCCACGACCACGATGCTGAAGTGACGCCCCTGTTCTTCCCGCCGGCGGATCTTGTCGCACACCTTGGCAATATCGAACGAGATTTCCGGAATCAGAATGACGTCGGCCGTGGCCGCGACCCCGGAGTGCAGAGCAATGAAGCCGGCATTCCGGCCCATCACCTCTACGACCATCACGCGCTCGTGACTCTCCGCCGTCGAATGGAGCTTGTCGATCGCGTCGGTCGCCGTTGCCACGGCCGTGTCGAACCCGAAGGTCGCGACGGTGCCGCCGACGTCGTTGTCGATCGTTTTCGGCACCCCGACGATCGGAACGCCCTTGGCCATCAGCAGACGCGCCAGGGTGAGCGAGCCGTCGCCGCCGATCACGATCAATGCGTCGAGCTCGAAGGCGTGGAAGGCGGTGACCAGCTCGTCGGAGCGATCGCGCTCGACCCACGTGCCGTCGGGGCGCTGCTCGCGCCACTTGAACGGGTCGCCGCGGTTGGTGGTGCCGAGGATGGTACCGCCGAGATGCGTGATACCGCGGACCTCGTTCGCGCCCAGCGGCACCAGCAGATCTTCGCCCAACAGGCCGGAGAAACCGCGCCGTACCCCCACACATTGCCAGCCCCGATTCACCGCTGACAGCACCGCTCCCCGGATAACGGCGTTCAGCCCCGGCGCGTCGCCGCCGCCGGTGGAGATGGCGATTTTCACGGCCGGGGGCCGGCCTCCCGCAGCAGGCGCATCACCTCACCGGGCGCTGCGTGTCGTCCCAGGACCTTCTTGGAGAACACACGGCGCCCGTCCAGCTCCACTTCGAACACACCGCCCGACGATTCGATCAGCTTGACCTCTGCATCTGGGAAGGCGCTGCGGATCTCGGCCGCCAGACCGGCGGCCCGCGGCTCGTAGTTTCAAACGACGCAGTACTCGATGTTTACGCGCATGGAGGGAACGATAACGGCGCTTGACATGCTGCGCCACACGGCCGAGTTTGCGCGCATCTCTTCTCCGCCCTGTATGCCGCGGCCGGCATGAGCCTGCTTCTCCGTCTCCGAACGGCGCCCGCGACCCTCGTCCCCGGCGTGGTTGCGCTGGGCGCGGTGCTCGCCGTCGGAGTCGCGTTCGTCGGCTATGCCACCGGTCGGCTGTCCACCAGCGGCACCTTCCCCACCGCGCTCGCCGGCCTCGTCGTCGTCGGCGCACTCACTCGTCGATTCGGCATCGCGCTCCCCGGCAACGGCTTTGCCTCCTTTGTGCTCGGGGTCACCGCGTTCGCGATCCTGGAGCGCGGCTGGGAATTCGTCACCATCGTCGCGCCGCTGCTTACGGTCCTGGGCGACGTCGTGCTCCGGCGCCTGCCGCTGCGCCTGGCCGCGTCGAACGCGTCACACCTCACCGCCGGTTCGGCCCTCGTGGGCATCATCTACGAACGCCTCGGCGGCGCCACGGGGCCACTCGCCCTCGAGGCGGACAACGTCGGACCGATCGCCGCGCTCCTCGTTCTGATGATGGTGATCGTCAACGGCTCCTTTTACCTGGAGCTCGCGCTCAGCCGCTCCATCGCGTGGCTGGACGCACGGCTCACGGCGCGCTGGGAGACGATCGTCTACGCCGCGTCGGCGGGCTTATCGCTGGCGTGGTTCTGGTTGGTGCACTCCCGACTGCCTCCCGCTGCATGGCTGCTGGTCGCGACTGGACTGACGGGGGCCACGCTCGCCTCGGCATACGTGATTCGCCTCGGCGTGCACGCGGACGAGCTGCTACTGGTCCAGCGCCTGGTTCATGCGATCGCCACCGACATCAACCTGGCCCGCACCTTCTCTCATATCCAGGAAATCACCCGACGCCTGGTGCCGTGGGAGCACATCGGATTCGCGCGCTTCGACCCGCAGCGGCGCGAGATGGAGCTGGTGGCGGATACCGGGATGCGGGACGGCGTGACTGCCACATTCCGTTTCGACGCCGATGCCGGTCTCACCGGCGAGGCGGTTCGCCTCCGACGCCCGGTGGTGGCCCGGAACCTGGCTCGCGGCGACACGGTCGCCCCGGGCGGCGAT
The DNA here is from genome assembly GCA_050733375.1 of Gemmatimonadales bacterium. GTDB lineage: Bacteria > Gemmatimonadota > Gemmatimonadetes > Gemmatimonadales > GWC2-71-9 > DASTHG01. The sequence continues at coordinate 6,525 of JBOHST010000020.1, read as the reverse complement.
CGCACCGGCTCGGAAATCCTGGTTCCGCTGTTTCACGGGGATCAGCTGATCGGGCTGTGGAGCATTCGGCACTCCGATCCCTGGATGTACCGCAAGTCGGACGCCGACATTCTCAATCTCGCGGCGCCGCAGATCGCCCTGATGCTGGCCCTCGAGCGCGCAATCCGGCCGGTAGTCGGCGCCTCAGACCAAGCGACGCAATACGTGCAGACCATCACCGCCACGACCCAGGAGATCCACGCGTCGAGCCAGGAGGTGGCCGCCTCGGCGCAGCGGGCCAGCGACGGAGCGCGTCAGGCCACCCGCCTCGTGGGTACCGCCACGGCCGATGCGGGAGAACTGCAGCGCGGCGCGGTGGACGTCGCCGCGGCGGGCGACCAAACCCGCGACGCCGGCGACCAGATGGAGAAGACCGCCGCGCGGGTACGGACCGTCACGCAGGAAGCCGTGCGCCGGCTCGGGAAGCTGGGACGCTCGACGGAGGAAGGCGCGGCGGAGATGGTCCGGCTGCGCGACGTGGCGGCGCAAGTGGAAAAATTCTCCGAGGCGATCGGGTTCGTGGCCAACCAGACGAATCTGCTGGCGCTCAACGCGACGATCGAAGCGGCGCGGGCGGGGGTGCACGGACACGGCTTCGCGGTCGTGGCGGAGGAAGTCCACAAACTGGCCGAGGAGGCCGGCCGCCAGGCGCGCAACGTCGGCCGTTCGGTGCAGGAGACCCTGCGGGCTCTCGATCGCGCGGCCCAGCTCCTGGAGCGGATCCGCGCCGAGTTGGGATCGGTGGTCGAGTCGTCCACGGCGCTGCTCCCCGACCTCGACCGGATCGCCGAGGTGGCGGGCGGCACGGCGCGCGCCGGGAAGCGCGTCGCGGAAGTCGCCCGGACCACGGCGGACCGAGCGGCCCGCATGGCGTTGTCCCTGACGCAAGCCGAAGCCGGTGCCTCCGCTTCGACCCAGGAAACGGAAGCGGTCGCCGCCGCAGCGGGCGAGCAGTTGCGGGCCATCGAGGATCTCGCGCAGGGATCGACGGAGCTCGCGACCGTGGCTGAACGGCTAGCGCAGGCCGTGGATTTCATTCGTGGCGCAGAGGGCCGCCGCTAACCTCGCGTTGGGGGCGTTGCTCGGCGCCCTCGCGTGCCGCGGCGATGGCTCCGGTCCGCCGCCATTGACCCCGCGCATCGACTATGTCGACGGCGCCATCGAACCGCTGTTGGTGCGCGCCGCGTCGGCGGTGATCGAGGGCTTCGGCTTCGGTGATATCCGGGGGAGCGGAACGGTGACCTTCGCCCGCACGGGTGGCGGCACCGTCATCGCCGTGGTGGCATCGAGCGGCTGGAGCGACCGCTCGATCCGCACCGTCGTCCCCGACAGCGCCGTGAGCGGCACACTCACCGTAACGACCGCAACGGGAGGCGCCCTCACCACGACTGTCCACGTGCTGCCCCACGTCGTGTTCGATCCCGCAACGCTCGCCTGGCAAGCCCGCACGGCATTCCCGCGCGCGCCGGTGGGAGTCGCGTTGACCGCGGGGACCACGCCCGCAGGCGGCTCGCTGCGCGTGACACTCTACGCGGCCGGCGGCGCCGAACCGCTGGGCGGGGATTCGGCGATGGTCCCCGATTCCGCGGTGTTCGTTTCGCGCGCGGCACCCGGCGGCCCGATCGGCATCTGGACCCGGCCCCACGATCTTCCGGCCCCTCGTGCGTTCGCCACCGCCGCGTTCGCCAATCGATACAACTCGCGACTCGATGGCGGCGCCCTGTACGTCATCGGCGGCATCGATTCAGCCGGTCGCGCCCGCGCCACCGTGTACCTGGCACCGGTCATCGCCGACACCGCCGTGGGGTCGTTCACCCCGATCGAGCCGCTTCCCGCACCGGTTGCCGGGGCGATCGCCGTGGTGCGACGCGGGCGGATCTACGTGCTGGGCGGCGCGGATGTCCTGGGGCGCCCGCAGTCGAACGTATATGTTGGACGCGTCGGGGTGGACGGGCACATTGACGGCTGGTACGTCCAACCCGCGCTGCCGGGCCCGCGTGCCTACGGCGGCGGGGTCGTGCTCGACAGTCGGGTGGCCGCCTTCGGCGGCATCGCCGACAGCGCGCCGCTGGGCGGCGGTCTCACGGCCGCTCCGGCGCGGCTCGCCCTGGGCGACACGGCGCGCGTGAGCCTCGTGTCCGGTTTCTTCACCGGCGCGTGGGCATCGGCAGGCGCCCTGCTCCCCGAGGGCCGCTCGCAGTTCGCGACGCTGCCGGTGGGAGACGTGGCGCTCGTGGTGGGCGGCATGTACGGGGGCGCACCGAGCAATGCGGCGGAAACGCTGGCCGCCGCCGTGGTCGGCGACTCGCTGAGCGCGTTTGCGGGCCCAATCGGCGTGAACACCATCGCCGGCTTGGGCGGTGGGACGCTCGTTGGTCTCGTGGGTGCAAGCTGGCAGGATGCGGACGGCTCCTATCACGGCATCGTGGTCGGCGGGATCGACCTCGTCACGCGATTGCGCCGCGACGGCGCATGGGGGTTCTGACGATGCGCGAGGGCATCGCGCGACGGTGAGCCGTTTCCTATCTTGCGGGTGGAGGAGGACTCGAGTGCGCGCGATCATCACTGCCGGATTGCTCTTCGTCAGCGGCCCCACGGCGCTCGCCGCCCAACGGGCGCACGCATTCGACCTGGGCGTGTTCGGCGCCTACACCCGGTACGACCCGGGGTTCAACCTGGACAACGGGATGGGCGGTGGGGCGCGGCTCACCTACTACCTGACCAACAGCGTCGGCCTGGGCGCCGACGTGCTGTTTCAGCGCGAGCAGGACGTTCCCGGCGCCCCCGGGGCGACGATGGACCCGTTGGTCGGCGGCGTCAACCTCGTGGTCCGCCTCCCCGCCCTGCTCCATGTCGTGGCCGGGTACTCGCGTCTCGATTTCGGCAAGAGCTCGCCCTACTCCTTCACCGATGGCGGCGTGCACGGCGGCCTCGGCGTCCAGGTGCCGCTCGGCGGCAACGTGGGCGTGTTGCTCGAGGGGCGGGCCATCTATTCGCCCAGCACCAGGCTCGCCGGCCAGCAGCGTGCCACGCACATCGTCGGCCTCATCGGCCTCTCCTTCCTCCAGGCCGGTGGGCCAACCCGCCCCGCACGGGACGCGGATAGCGACGGCGTCCCCGACACGCGCGACGCCTGTCCGCGAACGCCGCTCGGCGCCACGGTGGATGTGCGCGGCTGCCCGGGCGACGCCGATCAGGACGGCGTGCTCGACGGCATCGACAAGTGCCCCAACACGCCGGCGGGCGCGAAGATCGATGTCACGGGGTGTCCGCTCGACGCCGATCGGGACGGCGTCGCCGATGGTCTCGACCAGTGTCCCGACACGCCGGCTGGCGCGACGGTGAACAACGTCGGATGCCCGGCCGACACGGACCGCGACACCGTGCTCGACGGACTGGATCGGTGCCCCGACACCCCGGCTGGCGCGACGGTGGACGCGACCGGTTGTCCCGCGGACGCCGACGGCGACAAGGTGGTCGACGGGGTCGATAAGTGTCCCAACACTCCGGCCGGTGCCATCGTGGACGCAACCGGCTGCTCCAAGGATGGCGACAACGACGGCGTGGCCGACGGGATCGACAAGTGTCCCAGTACGCCGGTGGGGCAGCGAGTCGACGCCGTGGGGTGCCCGCTCGCCAGAGACGCCGACGGGGATGGCGTGAGCGACAACCTCGACCGCTGCCCCGGCACGCCCGCTGGCACGCCGGTCGACCAGGTCGGCTGCGTGGTCCTGTTCCGAGAGGAACGGACGCCCGGCGCACGCCCGACCCTGGTGTTGCGAGGCGTCAATTTCCAAACCGGTCGCTCGGCCCTTACGGCGGGATCGTTTGCCGTGTTGGACCAGGTGGCGGCGTCGCTCGTGGCCAATCCCGAGATCCGCATAGAAATCGCGGGTTACACCGACACCACCGGCTCGGCGGCGGTCAACACACGGCTTTCGAACGCGCGGGCGTTCGCCGTGCGCGCGTATCTCGCCCGCAAGGGCGTGGCCCCGTCGCGCATGGTGGCGCGCGGCTACGGACCGGCGAGCCCGGTAGCGACCAACACGACGGCGGCCGGCCGGGCACAGAACCGGCGGGTCGAGCTGCACAAGCTTCCCTAACGGAGCGGACGGCTTACCGAAGTCGCGTCGTGGCGCCTTGGTGTCGCGTCATCTAATTTACGCGCTTCACCAACTCCACTTATGCCACGTCGCTTCGCCGCCTGTCTGCTCCTGTTCGCCGTCCCTTCGGTCGCCGTCGCACAACGGCCCGACGCGATCCCCACGCCACGCTCGGTACTCGGTTTCGACCCGGGAGACGACCGCAAACTCGCCGACTGGCCCACGCTGGTGCGCTACTATCAGGCTCTGGCCCGTGCCAGCGACCGCATCGACTACCGCGAGATCGGGAAGACCACCCTGGGCGCCCCGTTCGTCGCGCTGGCAATCTCTTCGCCGCTCAACCTGCGGCGGCTCGATCAGTACCGGCGCAGCAATGCGCGCCTCGCCGATCCGCGCACACTGCGCTCGACGCGCGAGGCTGCGGCCGCGCTCCATGACAGCCGCACCATGGTGTTCATCACCTCCGGCATCCACTCTGATGAGGTGGGGGGGAGCCTCACGCCGGCGCGGCTCGCCTTCCGGCTCGCCACGGACACGAGCGCGGCCACCCGCGAAATCCTCGACAACGTCATTCTGTGGCTCGTCCCATCGCTCAATCCCGACGGCGTCAGCATTGTGGCAAAGTGGTACGCGAGGACGCTCGGCACGGCCGCGGAGGGGAGCGACCCGCCGGAGTTGTATCATTCCTACACGGGTCACGACAACAACCGTGACTGGTACGCCTTCACCCAGGTCGAGACCCGGCTGGTGGTGGATTCGCTGTACAACGTGTGGCACCCACAAATCGTGCTCGACCTGCACCAGCAGGGGTCCACCGGGTCACGGCTGTTTCTTCCCCCCTACCTGGATCCGATCGAACCGAACGTCGACCCGCTGCTCGTCGAAGGGACGAACGCCCTCGGCACGGCCATCGCCTGGGAGCTGGCGGCGGAGGGCAAAACCGGCATCTCGGTGAACGCCACCTACGACGCGTGGACCCCGGCACGCGCGTACCCTCACTATCACGGCGCCGTCCGCATCTTGTTGGAGGCCGCGAGCGCGGACCTCGCGAGCCCGGTGCAGGTGCCGTTCGATCGGCTCCAGGCAAATGCCCGTGGCTTCAATCCACGCGAACGCTCCTGGAATTTCACTGCACCGTGGCCCGGGGGGCGCTGGACGGTGCGCGACATCGTCAGCTACCAGACCGAGGCCGCGTTCGCCCTGCTCGGACACGCCGCCCGGTATCGGGACCGCTGGCTGGCCGGTTTCTTGTCGGTTGGCTGGCGCGCGGTGCGCGGCTGGCGCGGATGGCCTTACGCCTATGTCATTCCCCGCCAGCAGGACTCGATGGGGCTCGCCACCCTGCTCGGCACCCTGGCACGCGGCGGCGTGGAGATCCGCTCTGCGTTGCAGGCGTTCACCACCGGTGGCCAGCGCTACCCCTCAGGGAGTTATGTGGTGGTGCTGCGGCAGCCGTTCGCGGCGTTCGCCAAGACCCTGCTCGAGCGGCAGCGCTACCCCGATCGCCGCCAATACCCGGGCGGCCCCCCGGAGCGGCCCTACGACGTCACCGCCCACACCTTGCCGCTGTTGCTCGGGATCACCGCGGTCGAGGTGAGCGACTCGCTGCGCGTGCCGCTCTCGGCGCCGGTGAACCCGCCACGCGCCACGCCGGGCTACCCCGGATTCGCCGAAGGCAAGGCACCGCGCATCGGGCTCTATCGGTCCTACGCCGCCCCGATGGACGAGGGTTGGACGCGTTGGGTGTTCGACACGTGGAAGGTGCCGTACATCTCGCTCGTGGATTCGGTGGTCCGCGCGGGACGGTTGAAGGAACGGTTCGACGTCATCCTGCTGCCCGATCAGCCGCCACGCGACATCGCGGACGGCTTGTCGGGTCGCCGCTACCCCGCACCCTATTCGGGCGGGCTGGGACCGGACGGAATCCAGGCCCTGCGGCAGTTCGTCGCGGACGGCGGCACCCTCGTCGCGCTCAACGACGCGAGCCGCTTCGCGATTCAGGCGTTGCTGCTGCCGGTGCGGAACGTGCTCGAGGGGGTGCCGGGCGAGGATTTCTACGCCCCTGGATCGATCTTTCGTATTCAAATCGATCAGAGCCAACGGATCGCCCGCGGCATGCCGTCCCAAACAGCAGCGTGGTTCGAAGACAGCCCGGCGTTCGACGTGCTCGACTCGACGCAGGTGCGCGTGGTGGCGCGCTACCCCGACGATCCCGAGGATGTGTTGTTGTCGGGGTGGGTGCGTCACCCGGAGCGAGTTGCAGGGCGCGCGGCCCTGGTTGAGGTCCGGATCGGTGCCGGCCGCGTGGTGTTATTCGGTTTCCGCCCGCAGTACCGCGGCCAAAGCCTGGCCACTTATCCCTTGCTGTTCAATAGCTTGCAAC